>NYTS01000006.1 GCA_002683655.1 Deltaproteobacteria bacterium | reverse complement strand
TCGACAGACTACTACTACGACTATAAAAAAATATGGAAATTCTAATTCAACAGGAAGTTCTTCGTAGCGCTCTTCAGAACATCATTTCCATCATTGACAAGAGTGCTTCTAAACCGATTCTCTCAAATTTTCTACTGAGAACTGTTTCAGGAGAGGATGGAGATCATAATGAAGCTGAGTTCTCAGCAACAGATTATGAAATTTCCATCATCGAACACTTCCCAGCAGAAGTGATTCAAGCCGGAAGTATTTGTGTGAATGCAAAGAAAGTCTACGATATCTGTCGGGAGTTTCAGGGTAACGATATTCGCATCCGTTCGACGGAGCAGCACTGGGTGCATATCACAAGTGGAGCTTCTGAGATGCGCCTACCTTTGGTGGAAGTAGGTCTTTATCCACAGACGGAGTTGAAACAGTTGTCAGAGTCACTAACGCTACCAGCCCAGGATCTCAAGCAGTGCATTGACATGACACTGTTCGCTTCACAAACCAACGAATCCCGCAAAAACTTGATGGGGGTGAACCTTTCTTCGAAGGAAGGAAACCTAACGAGGTGGTTGGCAACAGATGGCCACCGCTTGGCACAAGTGCTCAAGGGCGTGGAGTCTGCGTCCTTTGAATCTGTTTCTGACGTGATCATTCCTCGCAAGGCATTAGGAGAGATTCGTAAGGCTATCGAACTTTTTGGAGAAGAAGTCACGATCAGCTTCGATGACCGTGTGATGCAGTTTGTTGGTAGCCAGGTTTCTTTCAAGACTCGATTGATTGAGGGGAAGTTCCCCAATTGCGATCCGATCATTCCCAAGGACAATCATTTGGTGGCCATTGTTGATCGCGAACGTTTGGTCAGCGCACTGCGAATTGTCTCTTCTATCAGCTATGAAAAGCTCAAGCCGGTCAAATTAACCTTGACCGAGGGGAAGCTAAGGCTAGAGAGCGAAAAGGCTGAATATGGGGAAGTGAGCGATGAAATGGAAGCAGATTATAGCGGAGAAGACTTTCAGGTAGGATTCAACTCACGCTATCTGTTGGATGCGCTGGGAGTAATCCAGACTGAGCGAGTCAAGTTAGAGTGCAAGAACCCAATGAGCCCAAGCGTGATCAGGGCTGCTGACGATGAAGAATACCTCGCTGTCATCATGCCATTGCGCATTGAATGGTAATTCGTTCGCTGGAACTTCATCAATTTCGAAATTATCGCCAGTTGCAGGTCGAGTTTGGACCTGGCCTCAACTGGCTGCACGGTCACAACGGCCAAGGGAAGACCAACTTGGTCGAAGCAATCGCCTACCTCTGTAATCTAGAATCCTTCCGAACTCGCAAGACGCAGCAACTCTGGTACAGTGAAGCCAACGCAGCTCGAATGACTGCTCTGTTAGAACAACAGCAAGTTTTGCGTCGAGTGCAAATTATCCTTTCAACCCGAGGTCGTCAGGTTTGGCTGGATCATGCACCGTTCCAGCGCACTTCGGAATATGTGCTCTCCTTTCTGGCTCTGAGTTTTACTCCGGAGGACGTGGCGCTATTTCGAGGACCTCCTCAAGATCGGCGGCGCTTCTTCAACAGAATCATCTCCAACCTGGACCCAAGCTACTTCCGTCATCTTCAGGACTACACCAAGATACTGGCTGAAAAAAATGCTGCGCTGCGACAGCGTCAGGATCGTCAGCTCTCTGCCTGGAACCAAGTCCTAGCACGTACAGGCTGGGAATTGATCCAGCGTCGAGCAGCCTTTGCCGAACAGCTGCTGTCTCACTTGGTAGAAATCTTCAGGATGGCTACTGGTCGACCAGAGCAGCTATCACTGCGCTATCATCCAGCTGTCCAGTGTAGTGACGCGGAACAATTGGAGAAAATGATAGAGGATCAGCGTGATCGTGAACTGCAATCAGGTTACGCGTTGATTGGTCCTCATCGTGATGATTACCACCTATTTCTAGATGAAAAAATTGATCGAGATTTTTTTTCTCAGGGAGAATTGAGAGTCACGAATTTATCTTTAAAAATTGCAATAAATCAGCTATTATTCTCCCATTATTCCTTACATCCAATACTGATTTTTGATGATCTTTTCTCCGAGTTAGATGCGCAGGTTTCCCAACGTCTGCTCGGGCTCTTTGCACAACTGCAGAATCAGATCTTCGTAACTTCAACAACACGCCCAGAAAAATTAGATACGAAGAGTTGCAGTTTTCAAGTGGTGCAAGGGCAATTCGTCTGAGTTTCCCCCTCTGCTCTGTTTCCTCTCCCCAGCAATGGCTGAACGAAGTTGCAGGAACCCGGACCGGTCAATGGATCGGTGACTCAGATTTCTTGTGCCCCCCTTTTCAATCCTCTATGGGTTTTCAGGAGTTTCTATGGAAGAAATAGCGCCAGCTACGACTGCTGCTTCCGAATATGGTGAAGACAACATTACCTTGCTTAAGGGGCTCGAAGCAGTACGCAAGCGACCCGGAATGTATATCGGTGGTGTGGACTCCACTGCACTGCACCATCTGGTGTTCGAAATTGTCGATAACAGTATCGATGAAGCGCTAGGAGGCTACTGCAACAAGATTGAGGTAACCCTGCATATCGACGGTAGTCTTTCAGTGCATGACAATGGACGTGGGATCCCAGTGGGTATTCATAAAGATGAAGGGATCTCTGCAGTTGAACTGATCATGACGAAATTGCACGCTGGAGGTAAGTTTGATAACAGCAACTACAAAGTCTCCGGAGGTTTGAACGGAGTTGGAGCTTCTGTGGTCAACGCCCTCTCCAGCAAGCTAATTGTCGAAGTGGATCGAGATGGTCAACTATGGCGACAGGAGTATGAGCGAGGAAATGCCAAGCAACCACTGGCTGCGATTCAAACCTCTGACAAAACAGGAACTCGTACCAAATTCTGGCCAGACTCACTGATTTTTGAAGAGACTGAATTCAGCTTCGCAATTCTCTCACAGCGATTGCGTGAATTGGCCTTTCTCAACCGAGGAATCCACATCTCCATTCGAGACAACCGGCACAACGAGTTCGCCGAATTCTGTTACGAAGGTGGAGTGGCTTCCTTCATTGAGTATCTCAATCAAAACAAAAATGTTCTCCATGAAAAACCGGTTTATGTTGAGGGCAAACAGGAAGATCTTGAGGTAGAAGTAGCCTTTCAATACAACGAAACTTACGTTGAACGAATATTTTCTTTCGTAAATAATATTAATACTATAGAGGGAGGGACACACCTGTCAGGTTTCAAAACGGCGCTAACGAGCACGCTCAACAAGTATGCATCTGCCAACAACCTGACCAAAGATCTGAAAGAAAACCTAAGTGGTGAAGATGTTCGTGAGGGTATCTCTGCAGTAGTCAGCATCCGCATAGCAAATCCACAGTTTGAATCGCAGAAGAAAATTAAACTCACTAACACCGAAGCTAGAGGCAAAGTTGAGAGGTTGGTGAGCGAAAGCCTGGCTACTTTTCTGGGAGAAAATCCGCAGGTGGCCAAACGAATCATTCAGAAGGCTACTGAGGCACAGCGAGCTCGTATTGCAGCAGTAAAAGCTCGGGAGTTGACACGACGTAAAAGTGTACTGGAAGTAGGAAGCTTACCCGGAAAACTTGCGGATTGTCAGGAACGGGATCCAGCACTGAGTGAATTGTTCCTAGTAGAGGGTGATTCTGCAGGTGGATCGGCAAAGCAGGGGAGAGATCGNCGTAACCAGGCGATTTTGCCGTTGAAAGGCAAGATTCTCAATGTTGAAAAAGCCCGAATGGACAAGATGCTTACCAGCGAAGAGATCCGTACAATGATCACAGCGCTAGGAACTAGTATTGAGAAGGATTTTGATATCAGTAAGATTCGTTATCACAAGGTCATCATCATGACTGATGCCGATGTGGATGGAAGCCATATCCTGACGCTGATCTTGACGTTTTTCTATCGGCAGATGCCGGAGATTATTGAGCGTGGTTATCTATACATTGCTCAGCCACCACTCTACAAAGTGAAGCGTAACAAGGAAGAATTCTACCTGAGAGATGAAAGAGAGATGGCAGAGCGCTTGATGATGCTATCCAGCAATAAACTCCGACTCATTCTGCCAGAACGAGAATCATTGACTGGAGAAGCTCTGCTAGAGATGGCAAGACGTCTCTATCGTTACTGTGACCAATACCAACGTTTTTGTCTGAATCCAGACNTGCAAATTTTGACCAATAAGTGGCTGGAGAATCAGTTTAGAATGGAAGCAAGTGATATAGATTACCTGTTACAAAGGATGAGAGATCTACAAGAGTTTTATCCAGACTTCAAACTGGATTTTGACACAGAACGTGTAGGTCACCAAGTGGTGATTCAAATCCAAGGAGAAACTCTGCGATTTACTCTTAATTTTTTAGATAATCTAGATATCCACAATTACAATAATCTACTTGAGCAGCGCGAGGAGTTGCTGCGTTTCCTTGGTGGAGAAACTTTGCAAATCGAAGATGATGATCAGAAAATTCATGACCTATCAGATTGGTTTGCTTTGAGGGACTTCATAACTAACTTTGGTAAGAAGGGAATTTATATCCAGCGCTACAAGGGATTAGGTGAAATGAATCCAGAACAACTCTGGGAGACTACTCTAAACCCAGAAGCACGAACTCTTAAGCAAGTTCGCATCGAAGATGTCAATGTCTCAGATGATATGTTTACAGTGCTNATGGGAGATCTGGTAGAACCGAGGCGACGTTTCATCGAAGAGAATGCTCTCAAGGTAAAGAATCTGGATGTCTGAAACCCCGGCAGTTGTTGCAATTGTTGGCCGACCAAATGTTGGCAAGTCTACATTTTTCAATCGGTTGGTGGGTCGTCACACTGCGATTGTTGAAGACATTCCAGGAGTAACGAGAGATCGCAACTATGGATTGGCCAGTTTCCGCGGTTTTCGCTTCCTGGCGATTGATACAGGTGGATTTGAGCCGATCTCTGAGGAGGGCTTGCTCCAGCAGATGCGTCAGCAGGCTCAGGTTGCCATCGAAGAAGCCGACGCTGTTATTTTTTTGACCAGCATTNAGGATGGCCTCAATCCCGGGGACGAGGAGATCTATCGTTATCTCAGCCGCCACAAGAAACCGATCTTTGTGGCCGCCAACAAAACAGATCATCCGAGCCACGATACGCAGATCGCAGAGTTCTATCAATTGGGTGTGGAGCATGTCTATGGCGTATCTGCGGCTCACACACGTGGCCTGGAGGATCTGCTAGAGGCCATTCATGAGCAGGTTCCGCTGGATTACACAGATCCAGAAGCTGGTACTCCGGTACGAGTGGCATTGATCGGTAAGCCCAACGCAGGCAAATCCTCGTTGATCAATGCCTTGTTGGGGGAAGAGCGGATGGTTGTGGACTCGCAGGCTGGAACAACGCGTGATCCAGTAGACAGCCTTTGCCGTCATGAGGGCAAGGAGTATCTGTTGGTGGACACGGCAGGTATNCGACGAAAAGGCAGAGTCACCCAAAAAATAGAGACCTACAGCATTGTCTCCGCGTTGAAGACCATGGAACGCTCAGACATTGTTTTGCTGATAATTGACGCTACCGAGGGAGTCACTGAGCAGGTCTTGCGAATTGGNGGGTACGCTCTGGACCGTAAAAAAGCAGTAGTGCTGGTGGTCAATAAATGGGATCTGGCGGTTCAAGGGGAGGTTGCCTTGCGCAACATTCCTCGTAAATTAGAGCCACAACGCTTGCAAGATGCTATGACAGAGGAGTTGAGAGAGCGGCTTGAATTTCTTGGCTTTGCCCCACTGGTATTCGTGAGTGCTAAAACAGGAAAGCGAATAACTCAAATTTTTCAGAAAGTAGACGAAGTCTATCAGCAGTACATGCGTCGTGTGAGCACTGCAGATCTGAATACGGTGCTGGAAATGATCGTTCGCAAGCACCCACCTCCTGCCAAATCTGGTCGGGCTACTAAGATTTTCTATGGTACTCAGGTTTCCGCGTCTCCACCCACCTTTGTCATGGTCAGTAATCATCCAGAAAAACTGAACTACTCCTACGAACGCTATTTTTTGAACCAACTCCGCTATCATTTTGGTTTTGAGGGCACGCCCTTGCACCTAATTTGGCGTGGCCGTGAACGCAAGCAGAATTGAACCGAAGCACCTGACCGACTCCCTATAGATTTACACAGAAAAATAGAGAGAAATGAGGCATAGAGTAAGGTTACTCTAGACTCTTTGGCAGTTGCGAATTAGGTTTTCAATATTCTGACACCAATTAAATCTTTCTTCCCCAAGGTAAGAAATTTGTATGCAGGAAATTCGGCACTACGACATCGCCATCATCGGTTCTGGTCCAGCAGGTGAAAAAGCAGCAATCCAAGCCAGCAAGCTGAAAAAGCGAGTCTTTCTGATAGACAAAAGGGAGAAGCTTGGTGGTGCCTCCTTGCACACGGGCACGATTCCATCTAAGTCGTTGCGAGAAACGGTTGTCAATCTGGAGTTGCTACGCCGCCGAACTCATGGAATTGAAATCTCCATGCGTGAGAACGTCAGCACCGAAGAGTTGATGTATCGCAAGGATCTTGTGATCAGTGAGCAGGAGAGCAAGCTGCGTCGCAACTTAATGAAGAATCGAGTCACTCTGGAGAGAGGGCGTTGCCAATTCCTCAGTCCAACCGAATTACAGATTCAACCCGCCCATCCAGATGAGGAACCTTATCAGATCACTGCTGACTATACGGTTGTTGCTACAGGTTCTGCTCCACGAAAAGCGGATTGGGCACAGCTCGATAATGAGTGTGTCTTCGACTCTGATACGATCCTCAAGATTGAGAAACTTCCCAAAAAAATCACGATCATCGGGGCTGGTGTCATTGGTTGTGAATATGCCTGCATCTTTGCCAAGCTAGGGATTCGTGTCAATCTGATCGCTCGGGATCGTCATGTCATGCCTTTCTTGGATCGAGAAATTGCAGAGGCTCTAGTTTATCGGATGCGCAATCAGCGAATCACGATGCGCCTTGGCGAAAACGTCAAACAGATCGTTAAGATATCACATCAGGAAGTGCACGTGGAGTTAGATAGTGGTAAGACGCTACCCTGCTCTACCGTCATGCTGGCGGCTGGTCGTGTCGCAAATTCTGATAAATTAGGATTGGAGGAAATCGGTGTTGAGTTGGGTCATAACGGTTTAATTCAAACGAATGAACACTACCAAACAAACATCCCAAACATNTACGCTGTTGGTGACGTGGTTGGTTTCCCTGCCCTGGCTTCCACATCTTTGCTACAAGCGAGGATTGCTACGTTGCACGCATTTGAACAACTGGAAAATGAGCGTATCCCGAGAGAACTCCCCTACGGTATCTGGACCATCCCTGCTGTTGCCTACGTGGGCAGATCAGAAGAAGAACTGACAGATGCCAGAATTCCTTATGAGGTAGGCATCTCACACTTCAAGGAAATCTCCCGTGCACACATCATGGGAGAACAGGAAGGAATTCTAAAACTACTCTTCTGTCCTGAAACCTTGCGTTTGCTGGGTGTGCACATCATTGGACCACGCGCACCGGAGCTGATCCATCTGGGTAACTGTGTGTTGCACTTCGAAGGGACAATCAAGTTCTTCATCAACTCGGTTTTCAATGTGCCAACTCTTGACGAAGCATACCGAATTGCTGCTTTCAACGGTATGAATCGTCTGGATTATGATTCGCTCTGAGGTTTCTCAAGATTATTCATATCCTCCGCGTCTCCTCAATATTAAAAAAAGCTAATATCTCAATCTCAAAAAAAAGAGTTATCAGCAGTTTTTAGCCTCTGCTCCGTTTTCCCTCGCAATACAACAAACATTCAGCCTTCACAATTCCATCTAAGACGCTTACCCATGATGGGAGAGGAATTAGATATGAAGCAAAGTTCTCTGATCAAAGAACTTTTACAAGGCTAAGTACACACGATACTGGGCAGGCTCAAAGATAATCGCTAAGTCACGATGAGAGAAAANAAGGCTAGAAAACCTAATAAAGTATCGGATCCACTAGTTTTTGATAATAAGGTTTTGACTACTTAAAAAAATGAGATTTTTTAGGTCTACTAACAATAATTATATACGGTGTTTTTAATAAAATATAAATCAATAACAGTAATATATAAAATTTAATGTAGAAAAAAAACTTGTTAAATACTTAAAGCAAAACCTAAAAATTAAATTAATTTCAAGTATAAGATTGAATATTTTAGAGCTTTTTAGCCTTGTTTTGTTGATTTGAAAATCAGTGAATTAGCGAGGATTTTTCTGGAAAAAGCTCAAAGTCAGAGACGAACAAGATACTAAGGGAGCGTAGCAGATATTTTTGTAATCTCTTCNCCCAAGTCACGGCAGCTAGCCGCAATCATCCGGCCTGAGTACAAGGATGGTTTGTAGTTGATAAGGCCATCTACAGCAGCCCAACCGCTGGCTTCTTTGAGGACAAGCTGGCCGGCAGCGTGATCCCACGGCTTCAATGAAAATGAGCGTAGAAAGTCAGCTTCACCTGAAGCTATTAGTCGATATTCATGACAGGAACAACGAATATCATGAATCTGTNCGATGCTCNCAAAACCATTATATAAAGTAGAATGGTCATTCACCGAATAATCATCGAAAGCTAAAAAACCCCTTGCATTGTAATGTGGTCGATAAGCCCTAGTTTGTATTGAAGAAGGCCTGCCATTGCTATTCACAAACCAGCTGCCTTCTCCATGTTTCGAAAAAATCCAATCATCTACTATCGGATCATATAACAAACCAAAAATAGTTTTGTTTCTGATAACAACCGCTACCATTGTCCCAAACACGGCAAGGCCAGTGGTGAAGTTCCCAGTACCGTCAATTGGATCAATGATTACACACACACATCACTAGTACCAATTAAGTCCAATAATTTAGGATTTTCAGCAACAGACTCTTCACCAACAAGATGTGCTTGTGGAAGAATTTTACCGATTTCTGTTTGGATAAATTTCTCTGCAGCATGGTCTGCAATCGTGACTAAATCTCTAGGGTTTTGTTTAGATTTCTTTGAGATTTGTTCTGGTAGTAAATTTGGAAAGATAGGCAAAATTTCTTTGGAGCCGGCTAATCGGACAACCTCGATAATATCATCAATATTCTTTTGAGAAAGTTGCACTAGAGACCTAATTTAATAAAAAATAAAAATTTTGGAGTTGGAGCTTAAGGGTTGTTTAGTCTATGGATGAGCAGTTTCAAAGAAACTTCCAACATATTTTTTGATTTGCTGTAGCAAAGCATTTTACGATGGAGCCTGGCCAGATAATGCCTGAGTCGGCAGTTCAGTGATTCGATTTGGGTGGTGAAGGTCTTTCCCGCGTAATGCTTGGCGTGTGGGATGAAATTCTCGTAGACCTTCAGCAAGTCTGTGCCATAGCCCATCGTCGGCAGGTGCTTGATCTGCTACCAGAGAACTCTACCGGTTTTGATCGTCCTTCTTCCACAGACAAAGCCTAGGACCTTGCCAAAGATGGAGTCCACCGCTATCCAGAGCCAACAC
>NYTS01000005.1 GCA_002683655.1 Deltaproteobacteria bacterium | reverse complement strand
TTCTGCTTCACCTCCAGCAATGTTGATTTTCAATTTGGTACGCAATTCTTGGTAACCCACCAAATCTTCTGGTGCAACAGGCTCTTCAAACCAATACGCATCTAGCTCCTCCAATGCCTGGCCTACATAGAGCGCTTGGTCTACAGTGTAGCAATGGTTCGCATCCACCATGAACGGGAAATCATCACCAACACCTCGTCGAACTGCTTCTGCAAGCTGCACATCCTGCTTAGGCCCTAACCCTACCTTCATCTTTGTCGCAACAAATCCTGCGGACTTGATCGCCGCAGCCTCATCTTCAAAGAGATCCTTCAGTACCGATAATTTTTCACGGCGAAGCATCATCCCATAGCCATAAACCGGCACCTGTTCTCGGAATCTTCCACCAATCAACTTTGAAATTGACAGGCCAGTAACTTTGCCTAAAATATCCCATAATGCGATGTCAACACCGGAAAGTGCCTGGATTGGCATTCCTTTCTGCCCATGATCACGCAAGAGGTTGTAGACCCTGTGCCAGAGCACATCACGATTCAGAGGATCTTCGCCTAAGATCATTGGCTGAATCACACGCTCGACAATCACTTTATTGGCAATAGCCACATTCCCCGGTCCAAAACACTCGCCCCACCCCGCTATCCCTTCGTCAGTAACCACCTCTACTAGATGCCCAGTCCTTTTCTGATAATACTGCTGGGAATATCCTAATTCTTCCTTGAGGTCATACTGGAGAATGTGACTCTTGACTTCCGTAATTTTCATGAAGTAGCCCTTTTATTCTGCTCAGGTTCTTGGCTTCCAAACATGGTTCAAAGCGCCAATTACCTTGTTTTGTTCGCCATATTAAACATATGATGTTTAATAAAACAATACTTATAATAAAAAATGATGATCATTTACTTACAACAGATTATTGGAACTGGTCTTCTGACTCAAAAGATAACTTAGATTCATGAATCAATTTGATTGATTCTGAAATGAACAACCGAACACTGAAAAAATGTTTTCACAGAAGATTACGGAACTTTTATCGATTGGACAGACAATCAAAGTCTTCTAAGCAGATTCAAACCACGCTATGATTCCTACAACCTAAGACTTTTGAGCAGTGGACTCCTTTCAATCGAGAATGAATGAACGAAATACTTTTCTACAACCTGACCCAGACGAATGGCCTGACACACAGTCTAGCAACCCAAATTGCCCGTGAACTGGGACGCAGAATCGTTGCAGGACTCTATCCACAGGGTACTTGTCTTGAGGATGAAATGACTCTGGCAGAAAAATACCGGGTGAGTCGCTCTGTGATACGAGACGCAGTGAAAATTCTTGTAGGAAAGGGGTTATTAGAAGTGCGGCGAGGAATAGGAACTAAAGTCAGAAATCGGCTGGAATGGGGAATTTTGGATAACGACGTTCTGGCATGGCATCAATCAGCCCCTATGAATCGAAAATTCTTGATGCAACTGCATGAATTCAGGTTGGTTATTGAACCAAAAGCAGCCCAACTAGCTGCGAGAAACGGAATGACAGATGATTACAAAAGTATTGAGGAGGCGATTCATAAGATGAGAGAAAATATCAATTCATCCGAGGCTTTTGTAGAAGCAGACGCTAACTTTCACCGTCTTATTCTGCTGGCCACGGACAACGAGTTTCTTAGTGCAATGGATGGTATCGTTTTCACATCACTACTTAGTTCGATTCGACTTACCAATCGAGATGCCAAGCAAAATGAAGCCTCTCTTTCTCTGCATCAGGATGTCGCAGACTCTATTTTTGCCAAGAAACCGGAAGAAGCAGAGCAAAGGATGTTTCACCTACTGTCTGACGCAAAAGTTCGTTTAACTGCTGAGGTGTAGATTTACCTGTGCTCGGCCTATGCAACATTTCCAAAAACTGATTTCTTGCATCAGATGAGACAAAAATGAATTTTTTCAAACATCTCAATTAATCAAGTGTGAGATAAATCCAATGAGTTTGCTAGAAGCATCCATTGAAACTCTGCAAGCGGCAATGAACTCCGGAAGCCTGACTGCCGTTGATTTAACCCAGTACTATCTGGATCGCATTGCAGCTTACGATCAACAAGGACCTGGACTCAACAGCATCCGGGCACTCAATGATAATGTGCTGAAACAAGCCGCAGCACTGGATGATGAGCGTAGTCGACAGGGTACCCGATCCATGCTTCATGGCATCCCCATTCTGGTGAAAGACAACTATGAGACCAAGGGAATGCCCACCACCGTTGGCTCGGTACTTTTCGAAGGCTTTGCTCCTGATCGGGATGCTTACCTCGTCTCTAAACTGAAAAATGCCGGTGCTCTCTTACTAGGGAAAACAAACATGCAAGAATTTGCTTACGGCATTACGAACGTTGGCTCAATTCATGGCTTTACCCGCAATCCCTACGACCTGACAAGAAACCCTGGTGGTTCTAGTGGAGGTACTGGGGCAGCTGTTGCAGCCAATTTCGCAGTCACTGGATTAGGGAGTGACACCTGTGGTTCGATCCGCATTCCTGCTGCTCAGAACAATCTTGTCGGACTACGAGGGACACAAGGTTTGATGAGCCGACGGGGTATTTTCCCGCTATCTTCGACACAGGATATTGGGGGACCCCTAACAAAATCAGTTCGGGACCTAGCTGTCATGCTGGATCAGATGATTGGCTACGATGCAGAAGATGCTCAAACTGCTGAGAGCTTTGGGCATAACTTTCAGTTTCTGGCAAATCTTCAATTACGCGAGAAAGCGCGCATTGGATTGCTGCGTGAGTGGATGGAGAGAGAAGAGGGTGATGAGGTCGTCGCTGGAGTGATCCGTGATGCCTTGACCAACATGTCCGAAAAATCAGGTTGGGAGATAGTGGAGTTGGAATCAGCTGAACTTGAGGCCTCCCTAGATAGGCCACTCGAAGGCTATTTTGTTTCTGCCTATGACTTCAAGCAGGATGTAAACAACTATCTACGAGCTAATCCTGAGTTGGGTTTTGCTGATTTGGATGCACTTCTCACCCCAGGGAAGCATCATCCCAAGGTAGATCTTCGGACACAAAAATGTGCAGCCATGCGAAGCGAGGATGAGGCAGCCTATTTCCAAGAAATGGCACAACGCAAAGTCGTACGCAGAGCCCTTTTGTGTTTGCTTGCAGACAACCATCTGGATGCACTGGCTTATCCCTCGATTCGCCATGTAGCTGCCCCGATTGGGCAGGATCAAATGGGGACCAATTGTCGCTTGGCAGCCTGTTCAGGAATGCCAGCGATCTCGGTTCCAGCCGGCTTCAGTGGCAGGTTGCCAGTGGGCTTGGAGTTACTTGCCGAACCTTGGGCAGATCAGAAATTACTGGACCTGGCCTACACGGTTGAGACTAAATATCCCCAGCGAAAGATCCCAGGCTCCACATCCTAATCTCATGAACCCAACCAATCCTTTGATAGCTTCCTATATTTTGTGAAGTCTACCCTAGTTCGGTATCGAGTCGTCTCGTTTCTTTATCAATCCAGGCTCGGAGTTGACGAGTCTGGGTGTTCAATTCCGTATATTTTCGTCCATAGTCCAGATTGAAAACATAGTTAAAATCAGGAGGATTCTGTCCTTGGGTGTGCTGGAGCAACGTCTCCAGTTTATCGAAAGCCTTAGCCAATTTTGCTTCTGGGGTAGTTGCCCGCTCATATTCCTCCCAGAGTTCCAGAATTTCACTGCGCTGCAATTCTGGCAATGGTGACAATAATTCCAATAGATCTTCCCGCTCGCTTTGAGATTTATCGACATTGGGATCCTGCAACGGAGCTGGGATATCTCCCTGCAACGCCTCCCCCAAATCATGGACCAAACAAATCTTCATCAGGTGATGGGCATCTACTTCAGGAAACTCGGGTGCCAGTACCATCACCAACAGGCAAAGTCGCCAAGTATGCTCTGCTACACTCTCTGGTCTGCCGGAGGAAGTATGACCACTCCGCAATGTACTTTTGAGTGATTCAGATGCCCGTAGAAACGTTAGGATTTGGGAAAGACGTTCTTGCATCGACAAATCATTCATGAAGGAATTTGAGCTTTATGGAATTGACCATTGGGAGTCATGATAGATCCTGACTCACACTAATAAACTACGTTACGGTAATTCTACTGCAAAAAGTCATTTGCTGTTAGGGGTACAACTCAGATAAGCGCTTTTCAAGCTGTATAACTCGATATTTGGTTCATTTTTCAAGAATTTCCTGACAACGCATGACGAATCACTTTAGTCCTCCGACAGTTGATGATGTACAGCAAATTGCCAATTCTTTTCTTCGACAGGGTGAGCTAAACATTCAGCGCCTTCCCACAGGGCTCTGTCACTATGTCTTCAATGTTCAAGGGGAGCAGCAACGATTTGTTATCCGCATCTGTCATCCTAACAATACTTCCCACTTGAATGGCAACCTGTTCTGGTCAACTCAACTCTGGGAACTATCACTGCCCATCCCCCAGATTTTCAACCTCAGTATTGAAGAACAAAAGTACAGCTTCATGATTCTGGAGTACATCGACGGTGTGGACCTAGGCGAGTTGGTCGATCAGATGAGCAGAGACCAAAAAGCAAAAGTAGTGGATCCATTGATCGAGTTTCAAAGAAATGGTGATACGCTTCCAGAAGCTTCCGGCTTTGGCTGGGGATTGCATTATAATTGCCCACAACTGCTTCCTTCATGGAACCAGATTATCGAAAACTCACTGGAGCGAGCAAGGAGTTGGATTCGGACCGTTGGCCAAGTCGATCCAACTTATGTCGAGAAAGTTTGTCAGCTTCAGGATAAGTTCAAAGGATATTTCAGCACCGTCCAACCAAGGGTTTTTTTCCACGATTTGACCACAAAAAATCTACTCGTTTCCAAATCTGATTACTCTGTCACGGGCTTTGTGGATTTGGATCAAATGGCTTTTGGGGACCCGTTGTTTCACATATCCCTGATGAACATGGCACTCCTGGCCAACAATGAAAACAATGATCTAGTTGCAATTTGGTTAGATCAGCTTTCTGCAACAGAGACGCAGCGGATCGTGGTCAATTTTTACACGCTCATTCACTCTGTTTCGTTTATGGGCGAGAATGGAATGTCATTCAACAAGGAAGGATTCTTTAGCCAGGAGAATCATCAAAAACTAGATCAGATCTTTCAGCAGTTGCTCTCAGAGTTGAAAGGATTTTCTTGATTTATTGAAGAAAGACTACAGCCGACTTATCAATCGCTATTTCAGTCAAATGAAATCTTCTGATGCTTGGACCCCCATCGCTAAACTTGATGAGATCACGAAAGGCAAACTGTTGCTCTGGGAAGAAGATGGCTATTCGCTACTACTGACCCAGATTGCAGACCGGATAATCTGCTTTGAAAATGTCTGTCCTCATCTTGGCTGGCCACTAGAAATGAGCGCTGTTAACAAAGACCAATTGATCTGTCCTCACCATGGATTTGAGTTTGACCTACTGTCAGGTACCTGTCCCTTTGCTCCTGAGTTATCTTTGCACCACTTTCCGGTCCGTATACGAGATCAATACATAGAAGTTCGATTGAACAGAGTGGGGCCAAATGGACCTAACTGATCAAGGCTCATCCAGTCTTTCGAAGTCCAATGGTTCACTAGAGCGAATCGTTATACGTCTGCGCTATCAGGGTCGTGTGCAAGGAGTTGGTTTTCGACCGACAGTTTGGTGACTAGCGAAAAATTGGAGTTGACAGGAAGCGTCTTTAACGATCGTTCTGGTGCTATCGTTGAAATTTGGGGGATTCCCTCACAGCTACAGGAGTTTCAGTCACTCCTGCCCATTACCCTGCCTATTATTGCCCAAATTACCTCTCTAAATTCTGAGGCCTTGACTGGCTCTCTTCCTACTGATTTTCTGATCCAGGAGAGTGCTCACCAAGGTGCAGCTTTGCAAGTCCTACCCGACCTTGCAACCTGTCCTGCCTGTCTGGAGAAAAGTACTCAAGCGTCTTTTGCTTGTCACCGTTATCCATTGACCAACTGCACACATTGTGGACCGCGCTACTCGATCATTGAGGCCTTGCCCTACGACCGTGCCAACACCAGCATGCACAGCTTTCCACTCTGTGATGTCTGCTTAGCAGAGTTCACCAATCCAAACGATCGTTGCTTCACATACAGCCAATCGCCTGTCATCGCTGTGGACCCCAAACTCATCTAGAGCGCTTCGATGGTCAACACTTTGATCGGGAGGAGCTCTCTAAACTGGATGAAATTGATGCTGCAGCCCTTCTACTCCAACAGGGTGAAATCATCACAATTCAAGCAATTGGGGGATTCCATCTGGCCTGTGATGCAACAAACACAGATGTCGTACAGCAACTACGGCAGCGAAAAATTCGTGAGGCTAAACCCTTTGCTCTGATAGGGAAGAACCGCAAGATGCTAGAACAATGGTGCTCTGTCAATGAAATCGAATGGAGGGAACTGAGTAGTCCGTCGCTCCGATTGTCCTGCTTAAAAAAAGCCAGCAATCCACGATGCCTTTGCCGGAGGCAATTGCTCCCGGTTCGGGCAAAACCACTCTCTTGGAAAAAACTCTATCTGATTTGAAGGGAGAACTACCGATCGCAGTAGTGGAAGGAGACCAAGCCACCCTACACGACGCTGAATGAATTCGGGTGACTGGTTGTGAGGTAATCCAGATCAATACGGGCACGGGCTATCTGGAAGCAGACACGTTACATAGGGGAATCGATCAGCTCCATTTGAAGGAAAGCAGCCTGCTCTTTGTGGAGAATGTGGGCAACCTGGTTTGCTCTGCATTGTTTGACCTCGGCAAATGGGCCAAGGTCGTCATCCTCTCTGTCACAGAAGGAGAGGACAAACCGCTGAAATATCCACACATGTTCCGGGCCGCTCAATTGATGCTGCTGAACAAAGTGGAGTTACTGCCCTACCTACAATTTGATTTGGATCGCTGTAGAGAAGCAGCCTTGGAGATCAACCCTACTCTGAAGATTTTACAGGTCTCCGCAACAACAGGAGAGGGAATGGAAGAGTGGTATGATTGGATTCCGCTGCAGCAGGAAACTTTGCCAAAAGTTGCTTCGGATCTCTCCTGAAGTAAGTCATTCAAGCATTCCAAGAAAGTTTGAATTTTTTCAGAAATCATTTTCTACGAGTCACTGAAGCATCACTGGCAGCCAAAGCCAGAATGATTCCTAAAACCCATCCTTCGTTCTTGTTTGCAACCACCAGCGGACTGTCTTGAACCACACTGTTTTCGAGTACTCGGCGATACTGCAGGATAAAGAGAGATAGACTGCGAGTGAATTGAGCAGTAAAACGAAGATTTTCATTGAAGGAAATCAAGCCGGCAGAAGGTGTGTAGGCAGGACGATCTGGCAAAGTATTGTCTGCTTTCACTTCATAGTAGGTACGGTTAAAGTTTTCATCTCCGTATTCCCATGATACTCCGAGGGCCAGTGCATAGTTGGAATCTCGATCAAAAGCGTCCACTGAAATCCCTGGAGCAAAAGAATTCCCAGCATAACGGAAGCCACCTCCCAGAGTACTTTTGCTGAGCAATGGAAAATCGACAGTCACGTGCTCTCCCAGGTACCAATCGAGTGTCAGCCCGATACCAATCAGCGCTTGGATATCTTCCATACCACGACGCGTATAATTCTTCGTACGAATGACTTTATCGGAAGAACCATCAGCTCCAGGTGGAGGCAATTCATTCAGATCATCCGATTCCACGGGCAACTCTGCTCCAAAAGCCATCTCCAAGCGCAGATCTGGGGTAAAATCTGTGAATAGCCTGGGGACCCCTGACACATCAACTTGCTCTGAACGGAGAATGCCATAGGGCAGATTGATGCTCCGTTGGTAATAGTGATTGGAACCGGTGTAGTGCGGTAGCTGTCCTGCAGCGTGGATAATCCCTAGTTCCCAGCGTGGACGCTCCCGTGCTGAGAGACTCTGCGACCAGATCAGTAGCCCGATCAAAGTACACCGGATCAGTCGAATCATTCAGAATTCCTGTAAAATCAATTGAATTTATTTCTGTACGATGCTATAAAGATCGTTTTCCTTTTTGCAACCCCTATTCGGGCAAACCGACATGTCTGAAGAAATTTTGGTCGCCTACAAGCGCATCGATATGGGCAAGAAAGCCATCCAACAGTTGCGCCGTGCAAATCGCATCCCCGCAGTTGTTTATGGAGGTGAGAACAACCTGAACCTTGAAATGGATGAGGTCAAAACTCGGCAACTATTGAGCCGACTGACCATCGCCCACAAGCTCTTGACACTCGAAATCAGGGAACCTGACGCCAAAAAAGGAGTAGTCTGTCAGGTACTGCTGCAGGACGTGCAAAAACATGTTCACAAGCCCCTGCTGGTCCATCTCGACTTCCGTGAGTTGAATCCAGAACGTTCGATCAACCTACGTGTTCCTCTGAAAACCGTGGGAGAGAGTCCAGGAGTCCGCAAAGGTGGTGTTCTTCAACTAGTCGCACGAGATGTTCCTGTCAGTTGTAAGCCAGATGCAATCCCTGATTATGTTGAGGTGGATGTTTCCACTCTTGATTTTGGTGGCAACCTGAGAATCCAGGACGTCCGCTTGCCTGAGCAAGTGGAACTGAGGGCCAAGGCCAATTATAGCATTGCCTCCATTGTTGGTCGTGCAGTTCGTATTGCACAAGCTGCCGCTGCGGCCGACAAGCCGTGAAATTGATCGCGGGACTGGGAAATCCAGGACCGCAGTATGAACAGACACCACACAACGCTGGTTTCTGGTTGATCGATGCCTTGTCGGGGGCTTGGCGCTGTGAGGTTGGTTCTGAGAAGTTTCAAGCGATGATGGGTCGCCACGGAAGTGGAGATCAATCGGTGATTCTATTGAAGCCCCTCACTTTCATGAATCATAGCGGTCAGGCGGTTGCAGCATGCGCACGCTTCTACAAGATAGACCCTCCTGACATTGTCATTTGTACAGATGATCTTGATCTGGCTCCTGGCAAAGCGCGATTGCGCTCTGGTGGAGGGCACGGGGGACACAATGGCTTGCGCTCCGTGATGGAGCACTTGAATTCTGACAGCTTCCGGCGTGTTCGACTTGGCATTGGTCGACCACCTGCGGACGTACCAACTGTTGATTATGTTTTGCGACGCTGGAGCCAAGAAGCCAGACAACAATGTCAGACACTGATTCGCCAGGTTTTTCCTCTGCTGGAAAAGTTCATCAGCGGTGCAAACTTTCCTCAGACCTCACTTAACGCACCTCTCTGAAGTTGGCTCCACATGGCTCTGGAAGTTGGAATCGTTGGGTTGCCCAACGTTGGCAAATCCACGCTCTTTCGAGCGCTTACACGCGTTGAAGCAGAAGCCGCCAACTACCCTTTCTGCACGATCGAACCCAACGTAGGGATGGTGCCGGTTCGAGATCCACGCTTGCAACGCTTGACCGAGTTGGTTGAACCAAACCAGACGATCCCAGCTATGTTACGGGTGGTAGATATTGCGGGACTGGTTAAAGGAGCTAGCCAAGGAGAGGGATTAGGCAATCAGTTTCTCAGTCATATCCGCCAGGTTGACGCGATTGCGCACGTCGTTCGTTGCTTTGCTGATGAGAATGTGGTTCATGTTGATGGGTCACCAGATCCGATACGAGACATCGAGGTCATCCAAACTGAATTGGTTTTGTCTGACTTAGAGCAGGTTGAGCGAAAATTGGAACGACTGCGTAAACAGGCCAAGGGTAATCGAGAGGCTGCAGCGGCAATTCCGGTTTTTGAAAAAATGTTAGCCCATCTGGGAGATGGTAAATCAGCACGCTCCGGAGATTGGTCTGCGGAAGAGTTAGTGATCTTTGCAGAGCTAAGCTTGATCACCAGTAAGCCTTCACTCTACATCGCCAATGTCTCCGAAGAGGGACTGAGCGAGGCCTCAGAATTTGAAGTTGCTCTGCGAGAGTTGGCTGCGCGAGAACAGGTCGAAGTCATTCCAATCTGTGCTCAGGTGGAATCAGAGTTGGCAGAAATGGAAGAAGAGGAAGCCCGGGCATTTATGGAAGAGATGGGCATTCGTCACTCTGGAACCGTACAACTCGCACGATCTGGTTACCAATTGCTGAATCAGATCACATATTTCACCGCGGGCAAAAAAGAAGTTCGAGCCTGGGAGGTTCAACGTGGATCTTCTGCCCCCCAGGCCGCTGGTAAAATTCATAGCGATTTCGAGAAGGGTTTCATCCGTGCCGAAGTTTACCACTTCGATGACTTAGATTTCCTTGGTTCGGAAACAGCGGTCCGTGAAGCCGGACGCTGGCGTCTGGAAGGACGCGATTACGTTGTTCAGGACGGTGACATTATGCACTTTCGATTTAATGTCTAACGTCTACTTTCCTTGCCTGTATCAGCGGGCCTAACGCTCAAAAGGAAAATTATCCATGGTGCGAGACTACGAGGCGGTGTTCATCACTTCCGCCGATTTAAATAGTGAAGAACAAGCGGAGTTGCTTGACCGTGTACGCGGTTTTGTAGCGCGCTTTGAGGGGCAGATTTGCCGTGAATATCTTTGGGGACGACGTAAGTTGGCCTACCCAATTAAGAAGAAGGACTATGGCATCTATCATCTCTGGTACCTCAGTGGTGATGGGGCAATGCTAGAAGAGTTGGAGCGCCAGTTCGGTTATTCAGAGCAAGTGATCCGAGCCCAGATCATTAAAGTTGAAGACTGGGAAAGCGCAGCAGCCAAATTTGAGAGTCTCGTTGAATTGAAACCGGTGGAGGAAGCCAGCGAAGAAGAGAAAGTTGAAGAAGGCGATGACTCTGATGCGGTTGAGACTGAAGAAGAACCCACTGAAACCAACGAAGACTAAGACACCAATCAGGAACGAGAGATGGCCAAGAAAAAGAAAAAACGCCCGATGCGCAGTGTCCCAAACAGTATCCTTCTACGTCGCAAGCGCAAAGTTTGTCCTTTCAAGGAAGCTGGCATCGAAGAGATTGATTACAAAGATCTGGAATTGTTGAAGTCATATGTGACCGAGGGTGGAAAGATTGTTCCGAGCCGCATTTCTGGCGTATCAGCGCCGTATCAACGCAAGCTGGCGATCGCGATCAAGCGAGCTCGTAATCTGGCTCTGTTATCTTTCACCGCGGGCTACATCGCCCAGAATTAACGCACCCTGTCGTTGAGGTAATCCAGTGAAACTGATTCTGAAACAAGAAGTGCCCAATCTTGGCACACTCGGCGACGTCGTTGACGTCAAGCCCGGTTATGCACGAAACTATCTGTTGCCTCGGGGCTTGGCGTTGCCAGTTACCGGTCAGCAGTCAAAGGAATTCCGGCACCACATGCAATATCTGGAAAAAATGCGCAAAGGGGAGATTGCCCAGTCTCAGCAAAAGGCAGCCCTGATGAAAGTGCTGGATCTTGAAGTCACCCGCAAAGCTGGCCCAGGTGGTCGCCTGTTCGGTTCCGTAAACAACCGAGACATTCAAGAAGTCTTCGAAACCGCGGGCTACTCTGTAGAGCGTCGAGCAATCCTACTACCAGTACCGATCCGCAACGTTGGAACTCACACATTCACTGTTCGGGTTCACACCGAAGTCTCGATTGAAATGAGCATCCGTGTGTTGGCAGAGTTTGATCCAAACGCCGCACCTCCAGAAGCCGAAGTGGCTGCAACCACCGAGGCTGGAGAAGAAGCAATTGAGGAAACTGAAGCGACTGCGGAAGAAGAATCCGCCGAAGCAGCAGCAGCCTCCTGACTGTCAATTATCATAGGAGGTTCTGGCCTCCTGTCCTCTCCACTGTCTGCGTTCCTCAGT
Organism: Deltaproteobacteria bacterium; assembly: GCA_002683655.1. Taxonomy (GTDB): domain Bacteria; phylum SAR324; class SAR324; order SAR324; family NAC60-12; genus JCVI-SCAAA005. Next base: position 23,820 of record NYTS01000005.1, on the reverse strand, counting down.
GACCTTCTATCACAGCGTTGCCTATGCCCGGTGCGCCCACGAAACCGAAACCTGAAGAACTGCTGCCCAACGACAAGCTTGCTGAACAAGCTGTCCTTGGAGCCATCATCTACCGCAANGAGTTGCTGGCTCAAATTCAGGACTACTTNCAGCCCACAGANTTCTTCTCCCCNGCCAATCAAAAGATCTTTACGGCCATGNANGAGTTAGCGGGAGAAGAAGCTCCGATTGANGAAGTATCNGTTTCTGGNTGGCTCCGAGATCATAACTTTCTTGATGAATCTGGAGGAGTGGACTACCTGCTCTTGCTGACTCAGACCACACCAGTGGCTGACAACGCTGAGTATTATGCCCAGCTNGTTCAGGAGAAAAGCCAGCTTCGAGCAATCATCTCCACTGCCTATGAACTGGCTCGCGAGGGACAGGAAGGCCAACGTAGCATCAGTGAATTTCTGGGAGAAGCCTCTGAGAAATTCCGTGAAATCGAGAACAGAGTCCGCACTCGCAGCTACACGCCACTACGTGAAGTGCTACTCAGTAACTTCGAGTACCTGGAGGCTCTTTCAGAAAATCCACAGGTCATCACCGGTATCCCGACTGGCTTCACAGAACTNGATGAACTAACCCGTGGTCTACAGCGTGGCGATCTGATTATCTTGGCAGCCCGACCTTCGATGGGAAAAACTTCATTTGCAATGAACATGGGGATGTATGCTGCGCTGCAGTCCAAGCAGCCCATCCTGATCTTCAGCCTGGAAATGCCCAAGGAACACATCGCAATGCGTCTAATCTGTAGCGAAGCCCGGGTTGACAGCCAGCGGCTTTGGCTTGGAAATTTAGAACCAGACGATTGGGAGAAGCTGGTGGATGCGACTGGACAAATGCTGGAAGCACCCCTGCTGATCGATGATGCTTCTGGAATCACTCCCGGTTATGTACGCAAGGTGGCTAGGCAAGTTACCCAAGAGTATGGAGACACACCCATCGGCATGATTGTTATCGACTACCTACAGCTGATGGCTGGAGGCCGACGTCTACAATCTCGTGAACAGGAGATTGCTGATATTTCAAGGCAACTCAAGGCTATCGCCAAGGAGTTTTCTGTACCTGTTGTTGCTCTATCTCAATTAAACCGTGATCTGGAACGTCGAGCTGACAAGCATCCAATCATGGCAGATTTACGAGAATCTGGTGCGCTTGAGCAAGATGCTGATCTGATCATGTTCATTTATCGGGATGAGGTGTATAATCCAAATTCTGAATCCAAAGGCATTGCGGAAATCATTGTTGCTAAGCACCGGAATGGTGAGTGTGGTGTGCGCCGATTGGCCTTTATCGGACAATATACCAAGTTCGCCAACTTGGCCCTCGGCAAGTCCTAACCCCCAGTTATTTCCTTCATGAACCAAATCTCTGATGGATTCTGGTCTGAAACCGCTTGGCAGGTAGTGAAACCCAAGCATCTTGCCTGTAGTGTGGTGACTCCCTTGCCACCTTCACTGCCCTTCCCATGCTTTCCAGATGTGGTTGCAGAACTATTGGGGACACTGCTGGCAGAAGAATGGAGTTCTCTGAGTGAACGGGCTCGACAATATCTAAAATGGCTAGCAATCAAAGCCGAGTCGATCGACGCTCTGGCCCCGAAATCTCCCCAGTCCCCAACCAAGGGGTTCGAATTGTTAGCCATGGATCGTTCTGGACAGAGCTTTGGCAAGATCGTCAAGCAATGCAAGGAACTAGAGATTCCCTCAGTGCTATTGCGCTTCTCTTCGCTGATTGCCACGTTTCTAACCATCCGGCTCTTACGTCGACAGATGAAGATCGATAATCAGCCCATGCCAGCGCTGATGTTCACCCAAAATGTGGATGCAGATTATCTTAACTATCCACGGGCACTGAAGAACCTGCTCCAGCTCTTTCCCGAATATCAGAGCATGTTCTATTTTGAGGTCAACGAATTGATCACTCCGGACTATCTGCCAACAATTCGTAACCTCTCTCAGGATCTGGGCATTCGGCTGGCATTGGATGATTCAAACAAGATGAACCAGGATGTTCACAACGGACTGATTGACTTGGCGGATTGGATCAAGATTGATTTTCAGGCCACTCGAGTGCTGGAAGACTACCTGCAACAGGGCTTGGGCAGCCGCCTGTTGGAACACTATGAGAACTACGGTCGGGGTAACAATTCACCCGTGATCGTGTTCGAAGGTCTTGGAGAGACCTCCCCACTCAANTACTTCCTCGAAGAGCATTGGAATAACTCCGAGACCGCTCTCTACTACCAGAGCCGTGAGCGGTTACCTCTACCTCCCTGGGATCGCTACTTCGGTATGATTCAAGACTATCTGCCCGAAGACTACGGGCTCTTTTTCAAAGGTTTGCTGCAAGAATGAAACTCCTCCATGCGATGCCCTTTCTCTGTTTGCTGAGCCTACTCGCCTGTCGCTCTGGTGATCATCTTATTGGGGAGGATGCTCCTCCTTCAACAGTGATGAATGATCAATTTTTTGCACCCAGAGAGCAGTCTCTCCCAACTGGTTCTGCTCAGCTGATTCGGAGCGATTGGGACAATGATGGAGATATTGAGCTACTCGTTCCTGTTCCACAACGCAGCGAAGGTTCGGGCACTACAGAGGATGGGAGGATTCAAGCCTTTACCCTGCAACCTCAATCCAGTGAATGGCTGCAAGCTGACGACCTGCCGTCTTGGATTCCAAACGAACCCCGCTGGCACCAGTCTTTCGTCATCGAAGATTTTGACCAAGATGGCCACAACGACTTAATGCTGACCCAATCCGAGAGTGTCTATCTGCAACTACTCAAAGGCCCAGATTGGCTGGATGATAACAACACCCTCATCGTTGGTCTGACACCAATTTCTCTGCAAGCTGGAGACTGGAATAATGATGGACTGAAAGATATTGCCGTCGCCAATCGTGAAACATATTCCATCTCGATACTGCTCAACAATGGTAATGACAATTTCACGACTGCTACTTCTTTGAACACTGTCGAATTCCCTCAGCAATTGATGCAGGGAGACTGGAACGGAGATAATGTGACTGATCTGGCATCCCTCTCTGTCGGTGAAAATCTGCTCCAACTGTGGAAGGGTAAGGGAGATGGAACCTTCGAAAAGACTTTAGATCTAGATACGCCCANCTCTCCTCAGNAATTGGAGGTAGCCGATTTCGACTGTGATGGNAGACAGGATCTGGCGGTTAGTAGTCGTAGTGCGGAAGTTCTTCGGATTTGGTATGCTGACGGATCTGGAAATTTTGGAAACCAGTTTGATCTTCCAGCTGGACGTGGCCCCTCATCTTTTGATGTAGCCGATTTCAATGAAGATGGAGTTCTTGATTTCGTAATCAGCAACCGCTTTGTTGTTGTGTTCACTTCGGTCACGACGCTCACCGGAAACATGGCACTGGTCCTCAGCAATGGCAGTTCTGCTCGTGGAACTGGGGCGTACAAAAGTCCGGAATTATTTGCCGCAACCCACCATCTGCAGGGAGACACTCCCGGAGACGTAATCATTGAAGACGTTGATGGCAATGGAAGGTTGGACCTGATGGTCGCCCTACCCCAACAAGCTAAGGTAGCTCTCTTCGACGGAAAAGTGTTCCATGGCCGCCTGACTTGCCCGTAGCCAACACAGCTCAAACAACCTGCATTCATATCAAAAATTGACCTGTAAAAAGCGCCAATAACGGGCGTAGGTCTTGCAACACNTCCCCCACCAAACAACCCCCACTCACCGTTTCATCTTATGCGACGTCGCTNTTCTTTCCGCCAATGCTGGACCACTGCCCTACTAGGAATTTTGGGCCTAAGCGGGGCTAGCACTCTTCCTGCTGCAGAAGACAATGCCCCTATCTACCAATGGCAACGTCAATACTATGGCAAATTGAATGGACAAGAGCAATTACTCTACACGCGTGGGTTTGAACGTAGCATTCTAAGCTTTGCAGATTTTGATGGTGATGGAGACGAAGACCTTTTCGTTGGCAAAAGCAATGGCCGAATTGCCCTGTTTCGAAATCCAGGTGACAACCAATTCCGTCTAGAAACTGAGGATTTCAGCGCGTTTCAGNAAGATGTTCAAAATAGCCGCAAGGTCCGCGTTAAACGCGTGATTGATGTTGGCACCAATGCAGCGCCTACCTGGTTTGATATTGATGATGACGGCGACCTTGATTTGTTTGTTGGCTCTGGAGACGGCACCATCTTCTTCTACCAAAATCGGGGTAACGCCCTACTACCCGTGCTGGAACTGGTCACTCCGGCCTACATGAACATTCAGGTCAATGGCAACAGTGTCCCTAACTTCAGTGATGTCAACGCAGACCGAGCAGCAGACTTGCTGCTCGGAAATCAGCAAGGAGACACAAAACTTTTTTACAATCAAGGAGTTGCTACCCGCGCGCTCTTCTGCCCCGATGTGACCTCTCAACGTTCTCGGATCAAGGGTTGTGAAAAAGCTAGGACACAACTGATCGGTAATATTGCTCCAGAAGTGGATGCAACCCCAACTTTCGTGGACTGGGAAGGTGATGGGGACCAAGATATTCTGGTAGGCAAGTCCAGAGGGCGCATTGATTTCTACCTAAATCGAGGTACTAAGCTTCAGCCCGAATGGGAATTAGAATCTAGTCGCTTCCTCTTCATCAACACTGGTGGATTCGCTGCTCCTCGCTTCTTCGATGTCAATAGAGATGGTTATCCCGAGCTACTGATTGGTACTCGCACCTCTCGCATTCTTTACTACGAAAATCGAGATCCAATCACTACTGGACTCAAGCAAGTAGGNGCTTTGCGAAGAGTCAACCTCGATTCAAGGAAAGCACCGCTGGCCTTGATGGAAGAAGCCTGCGCTCAAATTGATATTTTTCCAAACTGTCTCCCGCCACTGCTAGAAGGATTTGGACTTCCCTTAGAAGTAACCACACTTGAGGAAATTGTTGAACGCAGCCTGCGTCCAAGTCCAAGCTTCCTGTCTACAGAAATTGGGCCGGACTTAGTGCCTGATCCTCAGGCATCCAGCAATGCTGCAGCCCCAGGCAACATGTACACAATGCAAGTCAACGCACCTGTGGTCAATGATGAGGAGACAACAACAGAGACAGCTGAGCCACCCATTTCTCGAGAAGCACGTAGCCGGAATCGTTACTGGCCCGTCACCGACAATTTCTTCAATATTGGCGAACTGCTCCTCAAGGATCGACACACCTTGGTCACCGCTGGTGACTGGGATGGAGACGGAGATCCAGATCTACTCTTGGGCAGCCGCTCTGGCGCGCTCTATGCCTACGTTAATCAAGGAGGAACTGAGGATCCTGATTGGTCTCGAGTGGAAGTTCCTCCGCTTGCACCGAACGGTCGTAGTTTCAGTGCACCTTCCCTCGCTGATCTCGATGGAGATGGAGACCTTGATATTCTAGTGGGCCGTGAGGATGGCACCTTGGACATGTTGCGTAATGAAGGTAGCAAGGAAAGCCCAGACTGGCAGATGGCTGAAGTCCGTTTTGCAAAAATTGATATTGGCAGTCGCAGCACACCCTTGATTCGTGATCTGGATGGGGATTCTGACTTAGATCTCCTGGTGGGCAACAGCCAAGGCTTCCTGATCTACTTTGAAAATCAGGGGAGTTCTGAGAAGGCAAATTTTGTATTGGAAAGTGCTCGGTTTGCGAATGCGCAGTCTTCCTCCGGTAACGCAGTCCCTNCAATTTTTCAGTGGGATGACGATGAGAATGCTGATTTACTGATTGGCGAAAGCAGTGGCACGCTGCAACTGTTGACTCACCAACCACAACCCAACTATCCCGTCAGCCTTGGTTGGCAGCAACAAGCTCAGATTTGGCAAGACCTCGAAACTGCTGGGAGTAGTGCACCCTTCTTGGTTGATCTGAACGGCGACCAACAGCAGGATTTACTAGTTGGAGATGAAGATGGAAATCTGCTGAGTTGGTTGTTTATTGGTAAGCAGCAACCTACAGACATCGCTCCACCAGAACCAGTGATGACGGTAAACACCTTGGAGCGACCAAGAATTGTAGAAGGCCAGGATTTCGCTGATCTACCCCCAGAACCGACAATTCAGGTAGTTTCTCCACTTACTCCAATCTTACCTCGTGAGCCCATTTATGAACTTGTGAGTCAGAGATTTGCAGGGCAAAACTTCGGNAATCGTGCTGTACCAGCATTATTGGATTTGGATGGAGATGGAGATCTGGATCTGATCGTTGGGAACCGTAGAGGAGAATTAAGAAGTTTCCAAAATGACCCAGAAAATGGATNGGATCGCTGGAATTTAATAGATGAGAACTTTCTGAAGTATAGTGGTGGAGCTAATGCAGCGCCCTTCTTTGCTGACGTAGACAGTGACGGTGACAAAGACCTCTTGGTCGGCAATGAAAGCGGTAGCGTACTATTCTGGGAAAACCGCGGCACTCCGGAATTCCCAGAATTTTTCCGAGATCCACGACCTATGAATGGTGTGACCAGCGGACGNAATTCGATCCCTGCCATCTATGATGTCAATCAAGACGGTCGGGCTGATTTACTCCTTGGCAACTTCGGCGGCAATATGCGACTGTATCTTCAAGAAGCCAATGGTACAGGTTTTCGATTCCGGCTCTATCATAGACGATTTCTTGATCTAGACGTTGGGCTGGGTGCCGTACCAGTCTTTGCTGACTTCAACAATGATCAACAAAATGAGTTGGTTGTNGGTTCTGATGGAGGCCAACTGATCGAATTTCGTCCCGCAGATGCTACCCAAGATACCCCTTGGGGGTGGAAACTGAATGATGGACCCCTCGCCAAGCTGAGCATGCCTGTTGGGGGTGTACCAGTTTTTGTCGACTACGACTCCGATGGAGATCTGGACTTAATCATGGGCACTGAAGCAGGAGATCTGCAATTCTACCGCAACAAAGCCATCGAAGAGAACTAGACGGCTAGAAACAGGCCAATTGACTGGCACCGAACTTGAATCTGGTGCTACCCACTCTGGCAGCACACAGCGAGTTTAATTGCAAAAGGCAATCATGTTTCGTAAGGGATTTCGGCTACTACTGATCTGGGGACTTTTCCTAACCATAGCCTCACCGGCCTGGGGAGTGCGGGTCAAAGACATCGCAAATCTGCGTGGTGCCCGTGATAACCAACTGATCGGCTTTGGGCTTGTTGTGGGTCTAGATGGTACTGGAGACAGTCCAGGGAGCTTACTCTCACGTAAGCCAATAGTTAACGCCTTGGAGCGAGTTGGAATTAGTCTAGCTAGTGAAGACATCAATGGTCAGAGCATTGCCGCAGTCTGGTTGACGGCCACGCTGCCTGCATTCTCCAAATCTGGCCAACGTCTGGATGTGACAGCAGCTACCATTGGAGATGCAGTATCTCTACGTGGTGGTGTCTTGCTGATGGCACCGCTAAGAGGTCCAGATCGCTTGGTCTATGCGGTAGCTCAAGGCCCGATCTCCGGTATCCCACAAGGTGTCAGTCGTGCGGAAGCCTTGCCTCCGGAGGAACTAGCTGGGTTACCGGTGGGAGCCCGCATGGTTGCTTCTGTTGGAGCAATTCCAGGTGGGGCTTTGGTTGAACGAGAGATTAATTTAAATCTGAATAGTCGGGCTCGGCTATTCCTAAACCTCAAATCTCCAGATTTTACTACGGCGTTCCGGCTCGCAAAGCTTATTGACCAGAATTTGGGGTATCGCACGGCAAGAGCAAAAGACGCAGGTACTGTCGAGATTCTTGTACCAGATAGTTATCTTGGACAGACTGTCGAGTTGATTTCCCGCATAGAAAATATGGAGATTACTCCAGACAGTGTGGCGCAGGTAGTACTTGATGAACGCTCCGGCACCGTGGTCATGGGTGGTCAGGTACGAATTTCCCCAATCGCAATCTCTCAGGGTGGACTGAGCATTCAGGTCAAAACCCCTGCTGCTAACCCTGAAGCTAACCCAGAGGGAAATACCATTGAGTCAGGAGTCTTCATGTTCAAAGGGGGAGCAGACTTGAAAGAAATTGTGGATGGCTTCAACAAAATTGGAGCCTCTAGTAAAGATCTGATCGAGATGCTCAAGGCTGTTAAAGCAGCCGGTGCCTTGCACGCAGAACTCATCATTCAGTAAGGAAACCATGAAGCTCAATCCTGCGCTGATGCCTTTGATGCAGCGCACCATGCAAACAGAAGAGACGAGCAAACTGAACAATGATGATGTCCGACTGCGCAAAGCTGCAGAGGACTTCGAGGCACTACTCACTCAGCAGATGCTCAAAACCATGCGAGAAGCTGGATTCAAGTCGGACTTGCTGCCGGAGTCCAATGGTGAAAAAATCTTCCGCTCTATGTTGGATGAACAGTACGCACAATCTATGGCTCAGTCTGAAGGATCTCTGGCAGAAGCACTGTTGCGCCAATTAAAGCCCCCAGGAAAAAAATTCTGAAAATTCACTCAAGTTTCTGGCACAACTGCCGATATGTTGAGTAAGCAAGTTTTTGGATTGATCCCTCAGCGAGAAATCCATTTTTTCTTTGTTTGTAATCACACTATCGTGACAACCTCTTCAAGTTGATCACGATCATCTTAGCCCGACGAGGTGCCCATGAAGGTAACAAACCAGCCGCAACCCCTTTTGCAGGATGCACGCGGTGGACTCCGAACAGAGGGTCAGGAAGTTGCTCGGCGTGACCAACAGTTACGCAAAGACAACTTTGTTAAAACCTCATCCTTCACAATCGACAAGCTCAAGCAACGCATTGCTGCTGAGCCAGAGATTCGAATGGATAAGGTTGCCAGTCTCCGTGAACAGCTGCGCAACGGTGAATATAAAGTCGACACAGCCCGACTAGCCGACAAGATGTTGACAGAAGCACTCAACGAGGAACTCTCCTGACCACTAAAGTCAGTTCCCAAAAAAATGCGCTAGTTTCTCTGCAGGACATCCTGAAAACAGAGATTGAGTTGCACCAAACACTTTGGGAACAACTGCAGGAGGAAGCCAGTGGGTTTGGCGTTCTCAGTGGAAATGAGTTGCTCAGGATTCAGAGAGTGAAGGACAAGATTGTTGAACAGGTGATTCGGCAGGAAGAGAAGCGGATTTCTCTAGTTGACCAATTCCCTCGGCTCTGGCCACAGCAACCCAGCCCATTCACTCTCAGTGTGATAATTCAAATGGCACCCACTGATCAGGCTAAGGCTTTGCAATATTGTTTTGATGAGTTGCAAAACATCTTATCAGAGATACGCATCTTAGCCGAACGCAACAGTTTAGAATCCTCGGCCAGATTAAAATCCGTGGAAGCCTCTATGCGATTTCTGACAGAAGGCTCCGGTCGACAACAAGCGACCTACTCTGGTTCTGGAGAATTGCAGCATTCTGGTGGCAAAGTTTCTCGAACCTCTGTCTAAAAACGACCCCCAGCAGACTATTATGTCCCTGACCCACGCCCTGAATATGGGCAGCCGTTCCCTCTCTGCACAACAAAGAGGTGTATCGACTGCTGGCCACAACATTGCCAATCAGAATACAGAGGGCTTTTCACGTCAGGAAGTCAGTACTCGAGCCGCACAAGCTGATCCTACAGGACTTGGCGCAGGCGCTGAAGCACTCCCCACTAAGCGTGTATACGATCAGTTTCTCCAGCGCAAAATTTTACAAGAGTCACCGCGGTCAGGCCGTTACGGAGTTCGCGAAGATGCTCTAACGAAGCTGGAAGTCATCTTTGATGAAATGAACAACAATGGTCTTCGTCGTTCAATGAACGATTTCTGGGATTCTTGGACACAGCTCGCCAATCATCCAGAATCTGACTCTGCTCGGGCAAAAGCAAGAGACATGGGAGACCGACTAGCAACTCGATTTCGAGACACCAACGCTCAACTTCGTAGCCTACGTAACGAAACTAATTCTCGAATTGGGGCCACCGTCGAAACCATCAATGAACACGCCAGAAAACTTCAGGAGCTAAATCGCCAAATCTTTTCCTACGAAGCTGGTGGAGGTCGCCATGCTAACGACGCCCGAGATGAGCGAGACCGAACACTGGAGAGTCTTTCGAAGCTAGTCGACCTCAACTGGGTAGAAGGCAAAGATGGAATGTTGACAGTCTTCATTGGTAGAGACTGGACACTAGTCCAGGGTCATAAAGCGAATGAGTTGGTAGCATCACTGAAGGGTGGTGAAATTGGCATGTACCGTGTGGAGGGGAAGCTTTCTCGAGAATCCCGACGTGACATCACCGAGATTTTCCGGGCTGGTGAAATGCAAGAATTGACAGAGGTTCGAGACAAAACCATTGTCAAGTACATGGATGATTTGAATGATTTAGCTTTTGGCCTAACTAGCAAAATCAACCAATTGCATGCTACCGGAACAGGCCTGAAGTCTGCCAGCAATATGATGAAAAGCGCCTACGGCTTAAATGCAGAGGCGAGACTCCAGCCATTGCCTTTTCTAAAAGACGGCATCTTCCAATTACACTTGGTCGATCGTGAGAACGAATTCGTAGAAACTTACGAAATTGAGATACAAGCTGGTCAGGATACACTAAATGATATTGTACAGCGGATCAATCAGACCGTAAACGCCCCAGAATTACTCTACGCCTCTGTTGAAGAAGATGGTTCGATGTTCATTCAGACGGGCACAGACTACAAATTCATCTTTGGTGATGACAAAACCGATTTGACCCAAGTGCTGGGCTTCAATAGTTTTTTTGAAACACTCAAAGGCGCCGAAGACCTTAGGTTGAGTGACCGAATCATGCTGGATCCGAACACGATTTCCACAGGTCGTGATCTCTATCCTGGTGATAATCGAGTAGCGCTAGACATTGCCAAGTTGCAGACTGATCCACACATGCGCAACGACACGATGACCTTCGATGAATTCTACAACACGATTCTTGCTGACCTTGGTCTTAGGATACAACGTAACCAGACAGAAAAAGCTCAACAAGATAGCTTAGTGAATCAGTTCAGTCAGATCCGCAGCTCAATCAGTGGAGTCAACATGGACGAAGAACTAGCCAAGATGATGCAGTATCAAAAAGCTTATGAGGCATCCGCACGTTTCGTAGGTACTGTCGACCAAATGATGGAAACTCTTGTGCGCATGTAAGCCGCACTCATTTCATAGTTAGAGAATCGCCTCATGCGTGTGACTGAAACCATCAAGCGGGATCAAGTCCTCGGCAACATTCAAAGAAACGCCCAGAAGCTGCAGGATTTGCAACTAGAGATGGCAACAGGGCAGCGGATCAACAAGCCCTCTGATGACCCACTTGGTGCCACGATGGCCCAGGACATCGTGACCAACATCTCTAAACAACGCCAACGCCTAGCAAACCTTGCAGATTCCATTTCTTGGTTGGAACGCTCAGAGATTGAGTTGGTCAAGATCAATGAGTTTCTTGACAAAGCAAAAACGCTGGTCATGTCACAATCGACCAGTTCTGCGAATGAGGACACACGCAATGCAACAGCAGGTGAAATCAAGGATATCCAAGATGCCTTATTCGACGCAGGCAACGCTCGTTCCGGCAAACTATATCTCTTCTCAGGGATCAAATCACTAACTCCTGCAATCAAACACAACCACATCCTCCAACCAGCTAAGGTTGAAACTGAAAAGATTGTCCAGAGTGACATTCGTGACTTAGTTGATGTCACCCAGTTTCAGGCTCAATTTGAAGGCTTTTCGAACAATCCATATGTATTGAGGATTACGGAGTCAGGGCCTTGGGGTCGGGCACGCTACCAAATTTCTGATGATGGTGGGCAGAATTGGGGACCAGAACTGAGCCTTCGGCCTGTGGTCGATATGATCAATCCATCTGGGAAGGAGAGCGATCAGGTCAAATTAAAATTCTCTGATGATCGAGGAGAATTACAGAACAAGGTCAACTTGCTGCCAGATGCTTTTGATTTCAGTAGTGAGAAGGTTGAAGATTTTGATATTTCAGAGTTAGGCCCAGTGTTTCCGGAAGGAATGGAGTTCGTGTTTACACCTAACCCACCCATTTCTTTCATCGGCAGTCCTCAAAAGAAAGAGACTCTGATTGCAGACGGAATTACTGTTCCAGTGACTGTCACTGCGAATGAACTGTTGTTGGGAGAGGGAGAAATCGAAGTAGACACTTTCTCCCTGCTGATGTCGCTCGAAAGAGCCTTGGAAACTAATGATGGTTCTGTTCTTGCAGAAAAATTGCAAGAATTAGAATTGGCCTTGGAGCAGGTCTTAAAGCAACGTGCTTTTATAGGAAACACAATGCGTGATCTGCAAGAAGCGCAACAGAAACAGGAAGTTCAGATCTTCGATCAGGAGCGCCGACTCTCCGAGATTCGCGATGCTGATTTGGCGGAATCTGCCCTGCATCTGAAAACTGCTGAACTGAACAACCGCGTTTCTTTAGACGCCGGTAGTCGCCTCATTCAGCCATCATTGACAGATTTTTTGCGATAAGCCTACATTGTTCGCAGAACTGGATTCCAAGCGCCCTGCCAGCATAGGATCGCATACAAATGCCATCAAATGTTTTGAGCGCCCTACTCCCAATAACGGAAAGGCGAGATGCTTATACTGACAAGGAAGTCGGGTGAGAGCATTACGATCGGTGATGATGTCAAGATCCAGGTCATAGAAATCAAGGGGAAGCAAGTCCGGATTGGAATTGAGGCTCCGCGAAACTACGTCATTCACCGGGAGGAAGTGTACATCCGCATTCAGGAAGAAAACAAACGTGCTGCAGAGAAATCACCAGTTTCCCTAAAGAATTTGCGAGATCTCCTAGCCCGCGGACGGTAAAGCTATTACCTGTTTTAACAATATGTACTTCCAGAAATCAAACCCAACTACCCAAATTCCAGGCCAGTGATCAAAGAGGCTTCATGAGTATGCAAACCACCCGGTTCGGTGAGGTCGAAATTGATGATAGTCAGGTACTGACCTTACCCAGTGGTCTACTTGGCTTCTCAAATGAACGGCATTTCGTTCTGCTCAATGATGAAGAGCCAGAGTCTCCTTTTCAGTGGCTGCACTCCATGGACACGCCAGATCTTGCTTTCGTTGTCATGGCTCCAACCTACGCCTACTCAGATTATCACATCAACCTGAATGAAGATCACCTTCGGAAATTGGAAGCGGAATCAGCTGATCAGATTGAGGTTCGTTGTATTTTGACTATGGCTCGGGAACTATCGAATATTACCATCAACTTACAAGGCCCGATACTGCTGAATCTGGAAAAACGTATCGGGATGCAGTTAGTGATTCCTGATGGGAAATACAACACTCGCCATCCACTTTTCGGTGAACAGTCTGTATCTTCTTCTGAAAGCAAAGAACAAAGTAATGAAAAGTCACACAACAAAAACAAACAAAAGGCTGTCGGTTAGTAGGGTTCTGAGACTATAGAAAGTTCCCGATAGATTCTCTCCTCTTCAGAAGGCCAATCAACGTCAACAGCTTGTCCATCCCTGAAGAATTCTCCACACATTAGACTGATAGAACCACCCCACCTGATTTTACTCCTCGGCACACATAACTGATGAGATTTTACAGCAATCACCGCTGCTCTCTCAGTTTTTAGCGGAATAACAGGATCGGACTCTTCCAATTGCAGAAGATGCCAATAAATAAGCGGATTTTCTTTGGGTGAAAGGTTTTCCGCCAACGTCTGATCTGACGAAACGACATATTGACGCTTTGTGATAGTAGCTAGCACACCAGAAGCAGTGATCCAGTTCTCAGATTTACAGACTAGATCTACTGGAATTTGCTGGTTGACACAGTCTTCCAGAAACGCAATGTTGACCAGCGTTGTACTGGTTGTCCTATATATCCAATGCTGAGCCCAATTCATTATCTTAATAGGTGCCAAACAATATTCTTACTTTTCAAATTGTTTGTAATTGTTGACAGGATAGAATGAAGAACTCTCAAAAATCATCCTATCTTCTGTTCATGAAGATCTCCTGCAATAAGAAAGCACACTAGGATGACGTTCTTCCACAACGCAGGAATTTGAGAAAGACACACGATCCTTGCAAGTTGAGGGAGAATCAATGATTCTGAGGCACTAAATTTTCTGGCATCCTCTTGTGTAATGAAGCTCATGTATTCTTTCGCTCGACCAGATTCTGGTGACGCTACGATTCCCGAAATCAATGGACGTCTAACAGAAATTATCCGTATGTCTCATGATGTCCCAGAGACTGTCGAAGTAACTGCCGACAATCAAGGTATTCTCATCAAATTTCATGATACAGGCACTGGTTTATGTAGTGATGTGATCTACCATCCGGGTGATCTGTTAACAATGGAGGTTCAAACAGAGGCACATCCCGAAGCTGATCCACTTAATACTATCGTTCGCTTGGAAATTCTTTGGTCAAGACCTCAGGATGATGAGAACATTCTCGCCATGTGTGTCCGACAACTAATCTTTGATACCTATGAGGAACTAAATTTGAAAATTGATCCTGAGCTGCTTGGGCTACTTCACAACAAAAGTACCAACAGTACTCAAAGGTTGGTTGAAATATATGGATTAGAAGAACAACTTAACAAACCTGAACTCAACGAATTGGTCAAAAACTACGGTTTAGTTCATCCCAATACACAGTACCGCTATGGTGCCAAGATTTTGCATTCTCATCTCAAAAGCTGGTCCATGGTCTTAGGATATATGGCCAGGTATCTCTCCCCAGAGCAAATGCTCTCGCTCCATCGTCCGACTGCGACTCGTAGACCGGTTTGAAATGCGCTCACTGTTCTTGATTTGTGCCTTAGGCATTTTGGCAGGATGTAACAGCACTACCCGTGTGGGCTACCACGATGCCAAGCAGTTCAAGAATGACGCATATCGGGCCTGTCTGAGGGTCGACCAGAGCCCTCACTATCGCGTAGTCGAATACGATACAGATAGCGCTGTTATTGAATGCCTACCGCCCTATCAGGACAAGGGTAGGAATCCTCGTCAAAACTGGTGGGAGTAAAAACAACTAGAACAGTACTTGCAAAAACTTTTTGAGTTTTTCACCACAAACAGGAGGTTTGAATGGTTCGTAAATGGATTAAAAGTACCCTCTGCGCTACCGTAGGCGCTATCACTCTCATCTTTGCAACCCCCCAGCAATCCCATGCTCAAGCAAATCTAGAAATTGTTTTCATTGATTCTCTCTGGGGAGGAGGAATTGGCGCTGTTAGTGGACTGGCCCTGTGGGCTTGGAAAGATCAGAAATCACCTGAAGTTACCAGCATGATCGCCCGTGGAGCTGCTGTTGGTGTTTTCGGGGGAATGATGTTTGGCCTCTATGAGATTGGCCAAGGTGGCAGTGTCCAAGATGACATGTTCAATGCCCAGCAAGAAACTACTCCAAGTATTTTCGATTACAATCGAGCTAAGCATACCCTAGCCATCAACCCAACCCCATTGGTAAACAGCATGATCCAACGATCATTCAGTGGGGAGCATTCAACCACGTTACCCCTCTTGCGCATTTCTTTCTGAAACCTTATGAGAATCTTGATTACAGGTGGGGCCGGCTTCATCGGCTCCAACCTAGTTCTCCACTGGCTACAACATCACCCACAAGATCACGTCTTCAACCTTGATGCTCTGACATATGCTGGAAATTTGCTCAACCTGAAAGAAGTTGAGGGGAATTCAAACTATCACTTCCTTCATGCAGATTTACGGCAATCTGATGTTGTCAAGAAGATCTTCATTGAAAACAAAATCGAAGGAGTTCTTCATCTAGCTGCAGAATCACACGTTGACCGAAGTATTAGTGGACCTGCAGACTTCATTGAGACAAATATTTTAGGCACCTTTCACTTATTAGAAGCTGCACGAGCCTACTGGGGCAATAGCGCTGACCCACGGTTTCATCATGTGAGCACGGATGAAGTCTTTGGCTCACTCGGCCCAGAGGGCGCTTTTCATGAAGAAACTCCCTATGCACCAAACTCACCCTACTCTGCCAGTAAAGCCAGTAGCGACCATCTGGTTCGAGCATACCATAATACCTACGGACTGAATGTTGTCACGACCAATTGCTCGAACAACTATGGTCCATTTCAGTTTCCTGAGAAGCTAATTCCACTACTGATTCACAACTGCCTTGCAGAACGCTCTTTGCCCGTCTATGGCGATGGTGGCAACATCAGGGACTGGTTGTACGTCAAGGATCACTGCCGAGCTCTCGACCTAGTTTTCCATAAGGGGCGAGCAGGGGAATGCTACAACATCGGAGGCTCCAACGAATGGCGCAATCTGGATGTAGTACATCTTATCTGTGATCTGTTAGACAAGGAACTAGACCGAAATGGAGACGATTCCTGCCTTAAACTAGTTACCTTTGTCAAAGACCGACCAGGCCACGATCAGCGCTACGCAATTGATCCACGGAAGATGCTACGGGAATTGAAGTGGTCTCCAGAGTTGGATTTCCAAACGGGACTCCTACAAACCATTCGCTGGTATCTCAATAATCAAGCGTGGGTGGAGCAAGTGACCTCGGGATCTTATCGAGAATACTATCGTCAGCAATACAATGTCTGAATGCAGATTCAGCAGGCTTACCTTGATGCACAAGATGGACTCGTCCGCTCCAGTGATTGGCTATACTTCCATGGGAATCACTTTCGCTGGAACTTGATCGATCCCCACAGCAATCCTACAAACAGAGAAAATTTCAACCGCTTTACCCAGCGTCTTTCTGGGAGAATTCCTGATCCCACTGCAAAAACACAAAGACTCTCAGGGCACTTTCATCTCGGTATCCATCCTCACTTTCACAGCTACTACCATCTCTGGACAGAACTCATTCCCCAAGTGCTCACACAAAGGGGAAGTCACTGGTTACTGCCTTGGTGGTTACCAGTAAATTACATCGTTTTTCTTCAGCAACTCCGAATCAGGCTGACGGTTTTACACCCAAGAATTTTTCAATGTGACTCACTCACTATTCCTAATAAGCCATCTCTTCAAGGCATCACACGCTCTGTCGAGTACCTTCGTCAGAATTATCTCAGTAGCAGCAATTCCTGCACTGGTTTTACTAGTCGAATTTATATTTCTCGTCGACGTGTAAAGCGTCGGCACTTGCAGAATGAGCAGGAGTTATTGCCGGTACTGGATCGCTATGGTTATAGGATAGTCGAGCTGGAAGATTGGTCGATCGAAAGGCAGATGCAGCTTTTTAGTGGAGTGACTCACGTAGTAGCTCCGCATGGAGCAGGATTGACGAATGCTCTTTGGATGCCGGTAGGGGGAAAGGTTCTGGAGATTCGGCCATCCTATGTAAGCGGAGATTTTTGCTTCTCAGAAATCTGTGCGTTATCTTTTCTGGAGCACGAGGTGCTGGTACCGACTCGTCGACCAGCTTTTCAACTAGAACCAGCGCTACTCGCTGAACGTCTGCAGAGTTGGCATCCTAAAGTTTGACAATGCGGGCATTTCGGAAGCCGCTATAATGATTACGCAGTGAATACATAGTGGAGCGAGCTTCCCCAGTTGTCTCAAAAAATCCCACACGAATACGGAATTGCAGTTTATTAGTTTCTCTATCGAATCGCTGGGATAGGTAACTGAAGTCTGTGTGCTCAATGAACTTGGGTAACAGAGCGCTCGCTGTCGTCAAGTCCTCCTCGATGGGCAATTCGATAGTCCAGGGTTTGGTAATCGGTTGTTGAAGATCAATTAAATTACGGGACAATTCTCGAGAAGTTGGCGCCACCGCCCAGTAATCTCCTGTAAACTCACTGCCTTTAGAATATTTCTCAAACACCTCCTGGCCTACCAACTGTGCTTCTTCTGCACCTTGGAAAAACCCGATTCTCACGCGGTACCAAACCATTCCCTCAAACTTATCTTCGGTACGGTGTATGTAGGCATAGTGACCATCCTGCACCAGCAGTTGTAACAACTCCAATGCTTTTGGAAAATCAGTGACCGGTAAAGAGTTCATCTGTACTGCAAATTTGCCCAGTTTTTTGCGTGACAGAATATCCTTCATTGCATCAACCTCAGTATGAAACTGAACCTTGATTTTCCTGCTATCCTGAATCCATTCCCAGTCACGGGCATATTCGGGAATGATCGTGTAGTCCAGCTTGTGGTGGTTCTGAATCAGGACCGTTTGCCAATTCTCAGTAGCCATGCCCAAGCGCTGTCGATCGATCACTTCCCAATAGGGTTGATCAACTTCTAGCAGAGCCGCTCGGACAGCTCCCTGCGGTAGGGGCAATGCTGGTTCCACAACCTGGGTTGCGTTATCACCTGCTACTTCTGAAGAATCAACCCCGAAAGGGATCGATTGAAGTTCTTCAATTGTGACTGTTTGAATCTGAGTACTCACATGGCTCTTGGGATCAACCAAGCTCATCACAGCAGAAGCTGCTCCTCCCAAAATCAAAAAAGTTGTGCCCAGCCATAGCAGCACAATTCTTTTTGTCCGAACACTACTCATCCAATCGACTCCTGAGGATGGGTTTCCTCCTTGATCCAATTTAAAAAGTCCAGATTGCCTCGCAGAATGGGAAAGGCTAACAGACAGGAAAAATCATAGGAGTGATTTTCACCAAGAAGCTGCTGAATGGCTGAAAGGTGACCCCGCATAGTTTTCGCAAGCATTGAATGTTCTTTTGAGTGATCCAGGTTGCCTTGCCAATAGAAGATCGACTTCATTTCTCTTGGGATAAATTGGCACAAGCCACCAATCCCTTCTGTGATAGCAGTTCTACAAGACACTCGGCCTCCTCTGGACTGGATGCTGTCAAAGCAACACTGGCTCTGGATTCATGCTTGGATTTCCTTAAGCAGCATCTGAATTTTTCGCTGTCCTCTAAACTCATTGAAGCCGACTGTCACCGCTAGTTGATGTGGTTTGACTCCCTGCAATTGCTCAGCAAAATTCCATCCAATGACTTCGGTAGAGCGAGAAAGTATCCACTTCACGTGATGCTCCTTAAGTAACTGAAATTCCTCTTGTGGAATTGGTAACGCAAAGAGTGGCTCTGGGTTTGCCGCACCAAAGGGTTCAAGTTGTTGAATTTGCTCTACCAAAAGCGCATCTGGTCCTTGCTGTGGCAGCTTTCCGTCCAGCAGTAGCTGGGGCCTCAGTTGCTTAGGCAACCAGTCTTCACAAACTCTTGCAAAAGCAGTGCGGAAAGCCTCAAGATTTTCAGGAGCAACTGTACATCCTGCAGCACCCGCATGACCTCCAAAACGAACTAACTGGTCAGCACAATCCTGCAGCGCTTCCTTGAGGTGAAAGTCTGGAATCGCTGACCGTCCTGAGCCCGTGTATCGTTCAGGATTGGCAGTACTCAACAGAATCGTTGGTTTGAAGGTTTTTTCAGCTAAACGTGCAGCAACAATTCCATTGATTCCCTCATGAAACTGCTCTGAGGCAAGCACCAAACCTTTTTGGTCTTCCTGCTGAGCCGCTTGCTCAAAGGCAATGGTCAACATCCCCTGTTCTAGGTTGCGCCGCTCTTCATTCATGTCATTGAGTTGCTGGGCGAGTGGCAAAGCTTGGTCCAGAGTTGGACTCAGCAATAGTTCTACTGCCAATGAAGCATCATAAAGACGACCCGCAGCATTCATCAGGGGTGCAAATTTAAATCCTAGTGTTGTAGCGGTAATCTCTCCATCAACTCTTTTGACCTGCTTTAACGCTTGGATTGCAGGCCTCGGTTGATTGTTCATTAATTGTAGTCCCGCATGGACAAGCAAACGATTTTCATCACGCAGATCGACCACATCTGCAACTGTCCCCAGCGCAGCAAAATCAAGCAACTGCTTTAAATTTGGTTCTGGCCGTCCTTCATTCCACCAAACAACGTCTCGTAGGGCTTTGCGCAAAGCCATCACTAGTTTGAAGGCCACCCCACAGCCGGAAATTTTTTTAAACGGATAGGAACAAGCTGGATGGTTAGGATTGACGGTAACAGTCTCTGGGAGAGAATCCGGGAGAGCTAAGTGGTGGTCCGTGATTAAAACACGAACACCCTCATTCTGGAGTTCCTGAACTTCTTTGCGAGCAGTAATGCCGTTATCAACAGTAATCACCAACTCTGGTTTACGCGACAAGATTACATCGATACTAGCTGAGGTCAAACCATAGCCGTGCTGCAATCGCTGTGGAATAAAGTAGTCGAGTTGCCTGCTTCCTGCGTCGCGTAGAAAACTCAGTAGCAGCGCTGTCGATGTGATTCCGTCGACATCATAATCTCCCAAGATCAGAATGTGGCGATTCTCTCGCAGGAAAGGCAGCACCAACTCAACTGCTTCCTGCATATGCCGGAGCAAAAATGGATCTCGAAGCTGACGAAGTTCTGGTTGCAGAAAGATTCCTACTTCATCCGGTGTACAATAGCCGCGACGATACAGGATATCAGCAACAAGCGGGTGCAAGCCTGTTTCTCGGCTTAGAGATTGGCAGATACTCTCGTCTGCACTAGCTGCAAATAGCCATTGTTTTTGAACTTCCATGTCAGGATTCAAAGCTTGGGGTATTCTGTAACCAGCCACCTTGGTCAAGGAAACCATAAATTTCCCTGCTGATCCATGCATCAGTCGCTGCATAATTTTGCTGACTCTCTGTCAGTTCTTCCTGCTCCCAGTTACTGAGTTGGGCTTTCTTTGAGATTCGCACATTGAGAAAAATTCCAGCAAGATTTCGTAGTCCACAGGTGACAATTCCCAACTGACGAGCGAGTTGACTAAGTTCAACGAAGCCCTGTGGTATAAACGATCCTAATTGCTGAAGGCTCTTGATGTCATCTCGGATGGCTACCCCAACTTTCTGTGACTCCGGTGATGCCAATAGTTCACGCAGTTCTTCGGGAAATCCAAGCTGGTTCAGGCGAATTAAGTAGACTGTTTCCTGGGTCGCCAATTGCAGTAGGGCAATCGGGAACATCACTCCCTTACGAAAAGAGGGACGGGTCTCTGTATCAAATCCAAGCAGTTTTTCAGCGTATAATGCTGGCAGGCAGGCCTTGAGACTTTCATGAGTTGCCACTAGCTCAATTCTTCCAGAATAGCTAACTAGAGGCAACTCACCGACCTCTTCCTTGGTAATGCGCTTGGGGAACATAAATGACCTATCGGAGGTTTCCAAATGAGCGAATCCGTATCACAGAGAATCTTGTGAAAGCACTTGGTTGATCAATTCTTGCGAGAAACCTCGTTGGTAGAGTTTTTGAGCCAACTTTCTTTTCGCTGCAGGATCTGTGGGAAATCCGGACTTTCGTGCGAGTGCTTCGGCTTTTTCCCTCAAGACAGATTCATCTACCTCTGAGGCCAAGGCTTGCTCGATCCACTGCCCTGCAACACCACGCTGCTGTAGTTCAGCACGCAACCGATAAGCGCCCCAAGAGCGATTGGCCATACGGGAACGAACAAAATTCAGAGAGAAGCGTTCATCACAAAGAAACTTTTGCTCCTCTAGTTGCAACAAGACAGGCTCCACCTCCCTGAATTTAGGGAAACGCTGTCGTAATTTTTGTCGAAGTTCCCAGATGGAGTGTTCGCGTCGGGCAAGCAAGTCCAGAGATTTTTTATATATCTCACGGAATCGGCCAGCAGATTGAATTTGTTCCAGCAGATCGGGTGAAAGTTGCTGTCCTTCGTATAATGATAGCTCTTTCACGGAGAGCGCCAAGGTGCGAACTTCCTCACTATCGGAGAATCGAAGCAGCGCGCTCCCATCTGTTTGCCATTGAATCTGCTCTAACTGCAACATACAAATATGAATCTAGAGCAACTAAAAAAATTCCGCATACGAGACCATCGGGAATTGCCAGAACAGGTCTACGAGCGAATGACCCGCACCAATCCTTATCTGAAGCAGGTGCACGACTATCCGGATCTGCTGTTACCTCATCCCACCTTGGATCAGATCCAGCAGCATTGGGAGCCTCTGCGTGAGCGCTCAGAACGAGTGCATGTGGAGATCGGCTGTGGTTCTGGTGGTTATTTGCAAGCCTGGGCTAGCCAACATCCAAAAGACGCGTTCCTCGGCTTTGAGTTACGCTTCAAACGCCTAACACTGGCCGCTCGTAAACTGACTCAAGCTCAGTTGACCAATGCTCTGCTTGTAAAAGACCGGGGGGAACTGCTCGGAGAATATCTACCTGAAAAAAGTCTGGACATCCTCCATGTAAACTTTCCAGACCCCTGGCCCAAGAAGGCTCATCGAAAGCACCGGCTGTTTTCCAGAGAATTCCTGGATCGATTGCTGATTTTCTTTCGAGAAAGTGGAGAAATTCGCTTCAAAACCGATCATCAAGAATACTTCCGGATGGTGCTTGAGCTACTCCAGAACCATCCGAACTACAAGATCGGCGCTCTGACGGAAGATCTCTGGAACAGTCCCTTGAATGAGGAAAATATCCCTACGGAATTCGAACGACTCTTCAAGTCGAAAGGGCAATTTCAAGTCGGCTTTCTCACTGCCCATTGCTAAATTGAGGAAATCGCCAAATCTTGACAGCCATGTGTCGAAAGCATCTATTTTTCACAAAGGAGTGACGGTATGGAGTTGACTAAAGCTACCCTAGCTGGCGGCTGCTTCTGGTGTTTGGAAGCAGTCTACCAGCGTATTGAAGGCATCCACCGCGTTGTGAGCGGCTACACCGGCGGACATACCAACAATCCAGATTATCACTCAATCTGTTCTGGAATGACAGGACATGCGG
This sequence comes from Deltaproteobacteria bacterium, assembly GCA_002683655.1. Lineage (GTDB taxonomy): Bacteria > SAR324 > SAR324 > SAR324 > NAC60-12 > JCVI-SCAAA005. The sequence continues at coordinate 1,086 of NYTS01000005.1, read as the reverse complement.
AGGTTGTCCAAATCGATTTTGATTCAGAGATGGTCAGCTATTCCAAGGTTTTGGATTGGTTCTGGAGGATGCACGATCCCACGACACTCAATCGTCAAGGCAATGACGTTGGCACCCAATACCGCTCAGCAATTTTTTATCATTCCGAAGAGCAACAGGAACTGGCTATAAAATCAAAACAGGAAATATCCTCAAAGTTCTCAAGGCCAATCGTTACTGAGATCGTTCCCTTAGGCTCCTTTTATCCCGCAGAAGACTATCATCAAAACTACTATCGTCAGCATCCAGAAAATCCCTATTGCCAAGTTATCATCGCTCCCAAACTACAAAAGTTGAATTTTTCATGACAAATACACCTAGTGAGCTTAAGGTTGCTTGTGTACAGCTAACCTCTGGCATTGACCTCGAATACAATCGCCAACAGGTGGAAGTTGCTTTGCAGGAAGCGGTTGAAAACGGAGCACAGTGGATCATTCTGCCAGAAGCCGTCAACCTGCTGCAGCAGAAAAATCCTCTTGCTCGAGCAACAGCCGTTACTGAAGAAGAAGATCCTGTGCTGAAGTGCTGCTTAGATATTGCTGTACAAGCAAGAGTCTGGATTCATGTCGGTTCCCTGATTCTCCGCAACTCAACCTGCGACGGACGGTTGCTGAATCGTGGATTTGTCATCGATGATCAGGGGAAGATTCGAGCCCGCTACGATAAAATCCATCTCTTTGATGCCATTCTCAGTGATCAGGAATCCTACCGTGAGTCAGCGAGTTTTGAAGCTGGCAAGGAGGCAGCCCTGCTACAAACTCCTTGGGGAGGATACGGAATGAGTATCTGCTATGACATGCGGTTTCCACATTTGTACCGTGCGCTCAGTCAGGCTGGTGCCCAATTATTAGCCATTCCCGCAGCTTTCACACGCCTTACTGGAAAAGCCCACTGGCATACGCTACTGCGAGCTAGAGCCATTGAAAATGGTTGCTTTGTGATTGCTGCGGCTCAGTGTGGTGAACATCAAGATGGCCGAGCAACCTATGGCCACAGCCTGATCATCTCTCCTTGGGGAGAAATTCTGGCAGAGGCTGGAGAGACTCC
>NYTS01000004.1 GCA_002683655.1 Deltaproteobacteria bacterium | reverse complement strand
CACCAGTACCGTCGCCTGTGCTTCCGGAGCCGTCAGAAGAACCACTGCTGGTGTCCCCACCGTCTGAACCGTTTCCGTCACCATTACTTGTGCCACCAGTTGAGCCATCGCTATCTGTGGATCCACCACCAGTTGATCCTGCTCCAGAACCATCAGATGTTCCTCCGCCGGTGGATCCAGCTCCATCACTTGTACTGGTACCACCATCAGAACCAATGCTGGTATCCCCACCGTCTGAACCATTTCCGTCACCAGTACTTGTTCCTCCGCCGGTTGAACCAGCTCCATCACTACCGTTTCCATCTGAAGAGCCTCCAGTTGATCCTGCTCCAGAACCATCAGATGTTCCTCCGCCGGTGGATCCAGCTCCATCACCTGGGACTCGATCATTTCCTGAGCCGGATCCCCCGATGTTCTCAGGAGCTTCTGGGTAGTCTTGATCGTAAACAATGGTTCCTTCTTCGATGCAGCCAAAGAACATGAAGCTGGTTAGGATTACGATAAGAAGTTTCATTTTTACCTCTTTAGGTGATGGTTCAGAGCACGGATGATCTGTGCTGATATTTACGTTGCATTAATGTTACAAATTAATAGCAATAACTGTCAATAAGAAAATTTATCTTTTATAGATAAAATTGTGTAAGTTACTAAATTTGTTTAATATAAAAATTAATAATATAAAAAATTTATATAAAAGATCTAAAATTATATATATTTAAGATTTTACCAGATCTAGCCATCTTCAATTTATAAGCTGGTCTCAAGAGAGGAAAAGAGTCCTGCTAGTTGCTGTGAAGTTCCATCATTAACAGTGGATACAACAGAAAACTCAATAACTTAAGAAGGAAAATTCTTAGAAACGGAAAGGAGTTGGAAGCTAATAGAGAGAGCGAAATCTTAAAATATTCATAAAAATTATAGATTTAAGATTTATTGATCCGAAAGACTAGTGAAAACGAAGAGGTGGTTTGCAAGGCTCAATGATTGTTCAGGAGAACAAAAATCAGAATCCTTAAAGCAAGAGCTCCATCATTTGTGCAGTGAAATCAACTCTTCACAGCACCAGATAGCAGACCGCTCATGATGTATTTTTGGAAGACGAGAGCGAAGAGTACAGGTGGGATCACGGCAAGTACACCAGCAGCGATGATGGTGACATAATTGACATCCAAGCTCGTGGCAAACATTGCGGCAACCACTGTGCTGGTGAAGGACTGTTCGGTCTCCGTGATCAACAAGGCAAATAGAAACTCTCCCCAGGAGAGGAGAAAGGCGAGAATACCGGCGGTGGTCAAGCCTGGAATAGAGAGAGGGATTATGATCTTGTTCGCTACCTGGAAGCGATTACAGCCATCCATGCGAGCTGCGTCTTCCAATTCTGTAGGGATGGTTTTGAAATAAGCCTGGAGTAGCCAGATGCTGTAGGGCAGCACGAAAGACATGTTGATGAAGATCAGCGTTACCAGGTTGTCGTTCATCCCCATCTTCTTGGCGAAAAGTACGATTGGAATCGCTAGGGCCAAGGCCGGTACCAAACGAACCACCAAGATGGAGAAGAGTAGAGTGTAGCGACCCCGAAAGTTCAGGCGTGCAATTGGATAAGCAGCATAGGCACCAAAGACTACGCTGAAGAAGGAGACACTGAGAGCGATGATTCCGCTATTCAGGAAGGAACCAAGATAAATCCTGGCTTGATAGGAAGAACTGTAACCATCGGCAGAGACGTAGGACTCATCGAAAAAGGCTCCGTAAAAAATCTCCTTGTAGCTCGCCAGACTGAGGGGATCTGGTAACCAGACTGTAGGAACCTGAACGAGTTGGCGCTCCAATTGGAGACTGGAGCTGACCAGCCAGACAAAAGGGCCAATGAAAACGATCAAAAAAAGCGCAGATGCTAGGTAGAGCAGAATGTAGCGAGTGAGATTGTTGCGCTTCACTGTTTTTCTCCCCGATCCAGGAATGCGTAGAAGACAATAGCAATAAAGAGGGTGATCAAGCCGAGAATCATGGCAAGAGCACTGCCTGTCCCAAAATCAAGCTTCTTGAAGGTATTGATGTAGATACTCCAACCAAGGACGGTGGTCGCTTTGCCTGGTCCTCCAGAGGTAAGCACATAGATTAGATCGAAAACCTTAAGTGCAAAGATCGTTTCAAAAATTAGCACAACAGTGAGAGTTGGTCGAAGTAATGGAAGCGTAATGTAAAGCGTGCGCTTCCAAGCGCTGGCTCCCTCGAGTTCAGCCGCCTCATGCAGAGTTTTTGGAATTGTCTGCAAGCCTGCAAGAATCAGCAGTGTTGCCAGAGGAATGTTCTTCCAGGAATAGGCGATGATAACCCAAATGATTGCACTGGGCATACTACTGAGCCAGGCAACATAGTCATCAATCAGGCCTCCCATTTGAAAGAGTGCGTTCATTACCCCAAAGGCTGGATGCAGCAGCCATTTCCAGAGCAAGGCATTCACAACATCAGGAATGGCCCAGGGGATCAACAGAAGTGCCCGCAACAGACCACGCCCTGGATAATCCTGATCAAGTAGCAAGGCTAGGAAGAAAGAGACTACAGTGATCACTGCAACTGCACTTACCGCAAAGATAAAGCTCGTTGCCAGGGAATCCCAGAACTTATCGTCTGTCAGGATTTTTTCATAATTCCGGAAGCCAGCAAAGGGGCGCTTCGCTCGCTTGAGGTTGTAGCGATGAAAGCTGAGATAGATTGCATAAGCCAGGGGGACCAGAACGGTCACTGCCAGGATCAGCAGTGCTGGAGCACTGAAGATCAATGCTAATCTTCCTTGTGGAATTTCAGTGGAGGGATTCTTCGTCATTGCAGAAAGGGCATTCTGAGCGAATGCCCTCATGTTGTTATGATATCAATGGAAGGAGCAGCAAATCAGTACTCTGACTGCAGCTCGTTCCAATTCTCCGCCAATTCTTCAAGGATAGAATCAGCGTCAGCACCACCAATGATCTCCTGGAATCCACCCCAGGCCTCAGTCTCCCAGTCAGAGAAGTAGGGAACGAAGCGGTAGCCACGATTGATGGCATACTTGGCTTGCTCCTGAAGCAGGTCAGGGTCAATCCAACCTGAGATCGAGTTGCGCACGTCTGCGTCTTTGTATAGTGGAGCTGGAGAGAAGCCGAGTCCAAACTCTAGAGCCCAGCGCTTCGGTACGTAATAGGCACCAGTTGCGTCCTTACCCCCTAGAAACTGAACCAGTTTCCAAGCTTTTTCCTTATCTGCCTCAGAGGTTATTGAATAGAGCCGGACGTAGCCAATGGTACCGCTGGTGGCATCGGCGGAACCAGGAACCAGGGCGTTCTTGATGTTACCGGCCTCATTGGATTGCTCCGAGTCGTTGAGCACCTTCATCTCGTAATCAGTGACCAGCGTGAAGGCTGCTGTGCCAGAGCGCATGAATTGATCAATCTCACCATCGCCCTGGTTTAAGGAAGCCTCGTTGATCCAGCCACTCTTGATACCATCAGCAATCCAGGCTAATGCCTTACGAACGCCGCTGTTTGGCTCTTGGAAAACAGGTTCCAGTTTGTCATTGAAGAATTTACCACCAAATCCTGCAGAGACGATCTCCAAGGTTCGAAGGATTGAGTTTTCGTTAGCAGCCAAGCCGATGACGACTGGTTTGGGGAGTATCCCCTTGTCCTTCATCGCTTGTGCTTGTGACCTTAGATCATTCCACGTTTTGGGTGGTGAACTAATGCCAGCCTGTTTCATCAAGCGATCATTGTAAACGAATACTGAATTCCCAGAGTAGTAGGGTAGTCCGTAGACTTCACCCTCAAAAGACATCTGTTCGATGATTCCTTGGGGCAGATCCGCCATGTAATCATCTACTCCGGGAAGTCCGGTTAGGGGTATAATCCAGCCAGCTGCGGCCCACTCTGCTAGGAAGCTGTCACGGACATAGACCACATCAAAGTTGGTTCCGGAGGCAAAACTCGAGACCATCTTGGTATGGTATTCGTTGCTGGGGAAGGGATTGTAAGTTGCGCTCAAGCCAGACTGACTGGTGAAACGCTCAAGGTTTTCTCGGACCACATCAACTTGATAGGGCCAGCCAGTCAATTCTACATCAGTATCTTGAGCCGACATGGGAGCTGCCCAACCAACCAAGGCAAGCGCAGCAATCGTCAACCATTTCTTCATCATGATCTTGTCCTCTTAAAGAGTATGGATACGTGGGGAGCAGCTTCTCCCAAAAGGCTCACTTTCTTTGTGGTTGGGAATTTCATTGAAATGAATTTCTCTCTTTGGAGACCCATTCACACTTCTTCAGCCAGCTATCCATGGAATTACAAAATAAAAAATTTGTATTTATCAAAATAGCCTGCGGGATAGTGAGTGGGGGGAGGTATAACCAGAGAAATATTTTGTGTCAATCAAAAAAACAGATTTCTTCGAAGTGATTGGCATTTGTCAGAAAATGCAACAAGATGATCGATACTTTCACAAATCTTTATCCAATTGCGCTGAGGAAATAAGTGATGGAAGAGCAAATTTATTGGGAGCAATTGCGGTCTCCTCAATTGAAATCACTAGCAGATGCCAATGCCATCGTAGTTGTTCCAGTTGGTTCGATGGAGCAACATGGGCCGCATCTCCCGGTCAAGGTAGACGCACTACTAGCGACAGAGGTAGCGCGGCGAGCTGCGCTGAAAGTTCAGACACATCAGCCAATATTGGTGACCCCGACTGTTTGGTGTGGGCTTGCTGAACATCATATGGATTTTTGCGGCACGCTGACCCTCGATTTTGAAACCTTTCATGCGCTGTTAAGAAATCTTTGTCGCTCCATTCGTCATCATGGGTTTCGACGAATCTTCCTTCTCAATGGTCATGGTGGAAACATTGCTGCTCTGAACGTAATCTGTTCGGAGTTGGTCAGAGAGTTGGATGGGTTAAGAGTAGTTTCTGGCACCTATTGGACGCTACCCGAGGTGGCTGAGAAGTTTGCCGAGATCCTTGAAGTCCAGCAGAATGTGCGTCACGCTGGTGAAGCAGAGACTTCGATGATGCTGGCCTTGGAACCGGAACTGGTTGATCAGTCCATCCTCAATCAGGCTGATGGAACGCTAGAGATTCCCTTTTATGGATCCGGGGTTTCCCGTTGGGTATCATTTAAGGAAGTTTCTGCAAATGGTGTGATCGGGAGTCCCTCCGTGGCAACGGTAGCTAAAGGAGAACTATTGCTAGAGGTGGCTGCAGAAGGCATCGCAGGGGTTCTCCAAAATCCTGCATTGTGGTGAGCCACCAACTACTAATCAACTAATCTAAGATGAATCAGCCCATGCGTTTAAATCTCTTCCTTCGTTCAATTGGAGTTGTATTGATGATCAACCTGATCTTGTCGGCATGTTCGGTAGTGGGAGTGAGAGCATTGGAGGAACCGATCTATCAGACACAGATGCAGGAGGGTAATTTTGAAATTCGTGAATACGCCTCCTATCTAGTTGCAGAGGTCTTCATGGAGGGAGAAGATTTTGACGAAGCATCGGGGGATGGCTTCCGGATTCTGGCAGATTACATTTTTGGCAACAATCTCTCCCACTCGGCCTCTGTTCAAATGGCAGGAAAAGCGGAAGCTGCCAGCGAGAATATTGCGATGACAGCCCCTGTACAGATGGATCAGGGTGAACAGCCAGATCAATGGCGAATGGCCTTCAGTCTGCCCTCCAAATGGAACTTGGAAACGGCACCAGTTCCCAATGATCAGCGAGTGAATTTGAGGGAAATCCTCCCTGAGCGAATGGTAGTCTTACAGTTCAGTGGACGCATGGGAGCCCGTGATCTAGAAGAGAAGGAGCAAGAGTTGAGGCAGTGGGCCACGAAGCAAGGAATCACTGTGGTGGGTTCGGTACGGACCGCTCGCTATGATCCGCCGTGGACGTTGCCGTTTTTGCGAAAGAACGAGGTTCAATTAAAGGTGGAAGATTGAAACTGGAGGAGGAAGGAGAGCGGCCAGTTGTTTCATTTTTCTGCCAGCTCATCTAAACCTTTTCGGAAACAATTGAATGAAACAGGTTGTCCTGTTGATCACATTTCTGCTGATGTCCATGATCGTGCTAGCGGACTATGAATTGGATTGGCCTGAGGTGGACATCGAAGAATTTAATGCGAGTTGTATTCAGTCTGCACTGGAGAGCACGGGTCGTCTCAACGCTAGTGAATTAGCCAATCTGGAGGCATCGTGTGTCTGTTATGCAGAAGTGCTGGATTTTTTGTTTAGCTACAAAGACTTCTTGGTCAATACTGAAGAAATCATGACTACTTTGGTGGATCCCGTGATTGAGGTCTGTTCAACACGCTTGAGCCTCACAAGCAACGAATGAGGATTCATCGAGTTTGATGTCACTTCGAGAACTCTACTCTCAACATGTTTTCCCCTGCCTCTGCGATTGGGCAATATCCAGCAAAGTGCTACATCCACTTCGGTAGCAGTGTGTGCATGGAGTCCAAGGTAAAGTGCTGGAGATTGGCTTTGGAATCGGACTGAATCTTCCCTTTTATTCCAAGGATTTTGTGGAGGTGCATGCGGTTGATGTGAATCCAAAGATGACTCCGAAAGCCTTGCAACAGATTCAGGAAGTGCCATTTCCCGTTCAGCATCATGTGCTCTCAGGTGAATCCTTGCCAATGGAAGATGAAAGCTTCGACTTTGTGGTAAGTACCTTCACACTGTGTAGTATTGCGAAGGTGCATCAGGCAGTGCAAGAGATCTGGCGGGTGCTGCGAACTGGTGGGCGGTTCTGTTTTCTGGAGCACGGCCGATCGCCGGATTCAAAAGTAGCGAGCTGGTAATCTCGTCTGAATCCAATTCAGCCCATTTTGGGGGATGGCTGTCATCTGAACCGTCCGATGGATCAGATCATTTGCTCCCAGCCGATCCAAACCTTTTATTTAGAGGGAGTTCCGCGGGTGATTGGTTGTCTTTATCAAGAGCAGGCACAGAAGCCAGCCTAACTTCAAAGAACCTTTCCCGTGTTGAATGTCGTCATTTTCGAAGATTTTCAGGCGGGCTTGCGATTGGTCTCCAGATACAATCCAAGGGCATCTCTTCCCGCAGCATTACCGACCCATTTAAAGCCTTGCTGCTCTAGATCAGTCAGCAGCTCATTCCACTTGTTGTGATCCCAGGTGAAGTTTCTACGAAGCCAGTAATTCAACTCCTTCTTGGGAAATCTTTTCTTTGGTTTGAAATCCATTTTTCTCTCCTGCAAAAATTCAAGAAATAACTAAAAGTTGCGACAAGTATTTTCATTTATTCGCAACTTAAGTTGCAATTTAGCAGAAAATCATAGAAATTTTGAAGTAAATTTTGACTAAAGTTTTGGAAGATCTGTCGGATAGACAAAAATCTCATTTTCTACACTGAGCCTGGCAGGCGACCTGCTAAGTTTTGAGCCAAGTAGTGCCGGTCTCGGCGACAAAATTGCCACCAGTTGATCCTCTTACCCCTGCTATGGGCCAGATGGAAACTCGATTAAATGACGTACCGGATTGGAAGTACGTTTTCCAGGAAATTGACCAGGTCTATCGCTTGGGCTCTGCGGGAGGAAGTCCCATCATCAGGAGTCATCAGCGGCGTGTGCGAGAGGCCATCAGTAAAATCATGAAGAGCAACCCTTACTACACACCAAGACAACCAGAGAACAAACCGGTCAGTGCACACTGGGGCCGAGCGCTTGATTTGGCAGATTCGGGACCGTTGGCCCATCTCTCACGGGTGTTGTATCGGGTAGAGAGCCAACTCACCTGGGAGTATGGTTATCAGAAAGTTCCGAGGGAACTTGCCAAGCGCTATGCCTATTGCGAGATGATGGGACCACAGGGTCCGATTCAAGCAGAAGGACTGATTCTGGGCCTGGTGCTCTTTGCTCCAGGGACCACCTACCCCCAACATCGTCATGATGAGATTGAGGAGAGCTATATCTCCTTGGCGGGGGCTTGGTCAGAAAATGATAACGCAGTCTATGCCCCAGGCTCTTTGATTTTGAACCGTTCGACTCAGCATCATCGGATCACAGTAGGTATCCGTGAACCCTGCTTATTGGCCTATGCCTGGATTGGACCGCCAGAACGCTTGTCAGCCCCCGAGTTTCGGTTTTCCAAGTTGCCTCGGCGTCAGATCTGAATCAGCGAGTCCTATGAAGGGTAAATCAGCTTGCCAGAATAGTACGCTCTAGGAACCACCAACCTCCAACGATGGAAACCACGAGAGATCCAGGCACAATCACCCAGGGTCGGTACCACTCCCGGTTTCTTCCCCAGAAGCCAATAAGGGCAAAAGCAACAATGATCACAGCAAGTTGTCCTAGCTCTACGCCGATATTGAAGGCGAGCAGTCCTTCCAGGAATGCATCCCGCGGAAGGCCAATCTCAAAGAGAACGCTCGCAAAGCCCAAGCCGTGGAGCAATCCAAAGGCAAAGACAACGGCAGCTCGCCACTTCTGTAGTTTCTGAGTGAAGAGATTTTCGATTCCCACATAAACAATGGAAGCGGCAATCAATGGCTCCACAATGTTGGATGGTAACTGGACGATTTCATAGATGCTTAGTCCCAGTGTGATGGAGTGGGCGATCGTAAATGCAGTGACCTGGGTCAGTAGAGGCTTCCAGTGAGTACTCAGCAGAAAGATGCCAATCACAAAGAGAATGTGATCCAGCCCTTTCGGGACAATGTGCTCAAAGCCAATGATGATATAATCCAGAAATTGCTCCAAGCGGGTCCGCTGGTCAATTCCTGCTAGAGAGATCGGCTCACTTGGATCTCCGTTCTGTAGCCAGAAGGAGACTCCGTCCCCTTCGCCTTGCGGCAACACACGGATAACACTGGATCCGAAGGCCTCTTTCCATTGCCAGACAAAGCTCTCAGCACCGTAAGGCACTACTCCGGTCAAGACTACTTCAGAAATCCGCGCCAGCTCCAAATCTCCAATTTCTGGAATTGTGAGTTGTCCAAGCTGTGGGCTCTCCGCAATGTCATCACCGAAACGTAGGGTCACTCCCTCAAGAAACTCTGTTTCAAAGGGTTGAAATGCCGAACGCAAGTCATTCGGAGGCAGTTCTCGCAGGTTGTTGTAGCGCTCAGCATTTGGAGAGTCATCTGTGTCTTCATGTTCGGCACCGATGCCCGAAAGAATCGCTTCCAAGTTCAGACTGATCGTGATGGAGTAGTCGCCTTTGGGTTGCATTGCAAAGGTCGCAATGGCTGGGCGAATTTCATGGGCCATCAGTAGGCAAGGGAGTAGCATCAAGCAAGCTGTGGCCATCAGAGAATGGAATATTTGCTTTATCCGCCGAGGGCTCTCTCCAAACTTCCAATTATTTTTAAGTCCGTCTGAAAGACAGAGGAATTTCATGAAAATTCTCCAACAAGTGTTCTTGGCCTTATTCGCCGCCTTGATATTGTCAAATTCTCTCCAAGCTCATGAATTTTGGATGGAACCAGAAAATCCATTGGTATCCGTGGGTGACACCCTGAAGATTAAACTAAGAGTCGGTCAGCATCTCAAGGGCAATCAACAACCTTATATTGAATCCTGGTTTGAGGAGTTTCAAATCCGAGACGCAGAAGGAATACGTCCTGTTAAGGGGATGCAGGGAGACATGCCTGCTTTTGCGATGAAGGTCCGTACTCCTGGGCTGCAAATTGTCAATTACCTCTCTAGCACAGATGATATGCGTTACCGCTCAAAGGAACAGTTTGAGCGATTTATTGAATACGAAGGTCTGACAGGTGTGTTGGAACGTCACCAGGAGCGTGGTCTGCCCGAGTTAGGTTTTCGGGAAGACTATGTGCGGTGTGCCAAGGCTTTGGTAGTGGGCGGTACTGCTGAAGGACAGGATCTGCTAGCGGGAATGCCCTTGGAACTGTTGGCAGAAGAAAACCCTTACTTGACAAAGAGCACCAGCCTGCCAGTGCGGTTGTTCTGGCAAGGGGAGCCACTCCCCGACATTCAGATTCGCATTTTTCATAGAGGTGGTGAAACAGAAGAGACAACGGTCAGAACAGATGCCAAAGGACGCGCTCAGATCCCACTGACGGTCCCTGGCTTTTTCCTGCTGAATGCCGTGCACATGTTGGAGATAGAACAGGNTAACGGTGCTGTTTGGAAAAGCTATTGGGCTTCATTGANTTTCACTTATCAATAATATCTCTTTTGGTTGGTTTTCAAAAGGCTTGCCGAAGTCGAATGCTACAAAGGTATGAATTTGTTGTAAATATTTGTGCCTAAGAATCCACTCAAAATAAATTCTGTTTCATACCCACCTAATACCATCCTGATTTTGATGAAACTTCAGGCACACGCTGATAGTCCCTTGAATCCCTCTCAAGAATCCCCCCAACTCCTTAGATAAAGATATTGAAATAATCTCTCAAGTACTGAGAAAGTTTTTGAGCAATAAATTTTTTGTTGAAATTTGAAATCAATTGATGGTAGAAATTAATTTCACTGAGAAAATAAATGGCTGTTAATGAAATGCGAAGCCGTGGGTTCACAGTTAAGAGCGTTCAAGAATANAATCGCAGAGTCATTCTCCGCTTGATTTATGAAAGACGATTATGTTCCAGGTCAGAAATTGTTCAGAGCTCAGGACTAGATGCTTCCACGGTAACGAGAGTAGTACAGCAATTAGTGGATGAAGGTGTTGTCGAAGAAAGCATACTTCAAAAGGAGGAGAATCAGAGAGGTAGGCGATCCATAGGATTAAGAATAGCGGCAGATCCTCACCGGGTTTTAGTGGTTCGGCTTCAACGTCTCAACTTCAGGGTGGCGTTGATGGATTTAAGAGGATCTGTATTAAAGTCGAACGAGATCCAAGTAAAACCGGTCAACACAGCAGAGAGCATTTTTGAGCAAATCGTTGAATCGCTGAACACGTTTTTGGAACTGTGCAAAGAAAATTTGTTGGGAATTGGAGTTACTCTGCCAGGGCCATTTCTAGAAGATTCAGAAAGAATTGTACTCATTACGGAGTCAACAGACTGGCACCAGTTTGATCTAATTCAGCAATTGAGATCGCATTATGAGAAGATTCCTGTCTATTCGAAACATGATGCAAAGGCTGCTGCGCTAGCTGTTTGGATTTCCCAGGGATTGGATTCTAACTCAAAAGTGACCCTGTATTTGTCCGCAGGTCAAGGCATTGGGGCAGGAATAGTTCTCAATGGAGAGGTGTTCAGGGGAAGTTTGGGAACAGCTGGTGAAATTGGACATACCTCGATCGATCTAAATGGTCCACTTTGCAAGTGTGGAAATCGTGGTTGCCTTGAAATTTACAGTTCCAGTCTAGCACTACTTAGAAATCTCGTCGAACATTGGTATAAAATTTCATCTAAACCAATTTCCTTTGAGGAAGTCGTCGTAGCTTATAGAGAGCAACACCCTTTGGTCGTAAAGGAAGTCGCACTAGTTGCTAAGTATCTTGCAAAAGGTCTAGTAAATTCTATCAATTTAATAAATCCAGATTTGATTGTTATTGGAGATGAGTATGCAAGATTTGGGGAGCACTTTGTAGAGAGTATTAAGAGCTATGTTCAAAATAATGTTCTACCAAGTGTATTTAAGAATATAAAATTTCAGTTAGCTCCACAGAAAGATTTAGTTATTAGTGGAAGTTTTCACCATGTTATTCAAAGCGAACTGCTTTGAGTAACGTAAAATATAAATGAATCAACTGCCTAAAAATACTTTAAAATGAAAACAGTGAATTGCATTGGCAGTTGCTTAGTTGATATCTTGCTGAGTCCCGTTGCTAGCTATCCAGAGCCAAAAATATGTACTAATATATTTGTTGATAAATTGAAATCTTCTCCTGGAGGTGGTGCANCGAACTGCTCACTTTCACTGGCAAAAATGGGAGTAAATGTACACTTATTCAGTAAGATTGGTAANGATTTGCAGGGAGATTATCTCCAGGAAGAACTAAAAGTTGCTGGTGTAAAAACAAAAAAATCTCTAAGAAAAACTGATAAAAAATCTACATCAACAGTTATTGTTGGTGTTAATCTGGATGGTGAGCGTAGTTTCATGTCATATCATGGTGCCCTTGCAGAATTTGGGTTAAATGATCTAGATTTGGAGGATCTGTACGCTTGTGACATTCTCGTCTATCCAGACCTATTTAATCTCCCAAGGATTGATGGAACGCCTCTATTAAATCTGTTAGAGAATGCTCAACAGCGTGGCATCTTGACCATTCTTGATGAAACTTGGGGTGTTTTAGGTTTACAAAGAAATATATTCGAATCCTGTCTGCCCTTTGTAGACTATTTAATGCCCAGTTCTGATGATCTTGCCTATCTATACCCTAACGAACAGCCCGAAGACCTCGCAAAATTTTTTCTAGAAAAAGGGGTTCAAAACGTTGTGCTTAAGCTGGGTTCTAAGGGAGTTCTTGTCTTAAATAATGAGCAATCTTTCAGATTACCTGCAATTGTTAAAGCATCTGAGGTGTCTGATACCACTGGTGCTGGTGATAATTTCAGTGCTGGATTTGTTTATGGGCTGAGTGTAGAAAAGCCAATTGACTGGTGTGCGGAATTTGGTAATAAGGTAGCTGCTTTGTCATTGCAGAAATTAGGTGCAAGTATTAAAAAAGAAGAATTAAAATCTCTTGTTAAAATGATTTGAATCTTTCATTTAAAATGAATGTAGATTCTAAAATAAATAGATTTTAATCAAAAATTAAGCTCACAAGTAGTGACTTAGAGTTTGTCTGTAAACCAGTATTGAGGGAAATAGAAAGAAAGTATAAAAATAATAAAAATTTAAACACATCTACAAAACTAATTTTAGCTNGTCCACCTGGCAGTGGCAAATCAACTTTTGCAGTGACAATGTTGGAACTCGGTAAAATGTTTGGAAGTTTTTCAATGCAAGCAGTTGAGATTGATGGCGTTCACTTTTTGATGAATCATAANAATTTAAAATTCATCGAATATCATGGTGTTGAGGCCCCAGTATCACAACTGAGGAGCTCCCCAATGTCCTCTGATCTAAAAAGCTTAATAAAAATGGGAGTGGGTAAATAATAATCAAATAAGTTGGTCTTTTTACGATCAGAATTCACATGAAACTGTTCTGGATCATATAACGTTAGAATCCCATGTAGAATTGTTGGAAGGAAATTGGACTTTGCTTGATGAATATCCATGGAATCAGCTTAGAAATTCTGCATATTGGAATATATTCTTATTTGTTGAAGAACATCAGGTAAGGAATCGTCTAAAGAATCGGAAACTTCGTGGTGGAAGTACAATTGAAGAANTAGAAGCTTATTATAGGTGCACAGACAAACCAAATGTTTTGAAGGTGTTGAACAACAGATTGTGCGCAGATATTGAGTTAGCCTGGAAAATGGAATCTGGTTCAGAACGACTTGAAATAGTGTGTCATATGAATTTTCAAACGACTAACTGATGAATAGTACTTCTCAACCCATTTTAGAGGTAAATGGTGTCAGTAAAGCCTTTGGTGGAGTGGAGGCTCTTCGAGAAGGCTCTCTCAAACTTTTTCCTGGAGAGGTCCTCGCTATTGTTGGAGCAAATGGAGCAGGCAAATCAACTCTAATCAAAATCATTGCAGGTGTTCTTGCTCCAGATCGGGGTTACATCAGCATTCGGGGAAATCGAATTACTCGTCAAGACCACAGTGTTGGCTTTATCAGGCAGATGGGTGTCGAAGTTGTTTATCAAGATTTGGCAATCGTCCCGAACATGACAGCTCCCTACAATCTCTTTCTCGGCAGAATTCCAAGAAAATTTGGAATTTTTGTTGATGAAAAGAAAATGCAGGCAAAGACAAGAGAGGTGCTTGCAGACCTCAAAGTGGAAACAGTACAGAGCCTCAAACGCCCAATTTCAGAGATGTCTGGAGGTCAGCAACAAAGCATTGCCATCGGGCGGGCTATTGCCTGGGGAAAAGAGATTGTAATCCTCGATGAGCCTACAGCAGCGTTAGGGCCAAACGAAACACAACAGGTTGAGCGNGTCATAAACGAAATACGAAAACGGAATACCGCTACCATCCTGATAAGCCATAATTTGGATCAAGTTTTTCGATTGGCAGATCGCCTGGTCGTTGTCCACCAAGGAAACACATCAAGGGAATTTTTGAGAAATGAAGTCAATATTGATGAGCTTGTTAAAGCCATTACGACCGGCTGAAAGGAGCGTTGTATGGCAAGTGATGTTGAGAAGGAAGTGATTCGGCCAAATGATGAGGCTANTTTGTTAACGGCCAAGTTAGGTATGCTTTGGTGGGATTCTTCCCAGGGTCGGATTTGGATTGGGCGTATTCGCGATAATGTGCCATTCATCGCGATTACTTTGGTAATCCTGTTGTTCTGGTTCATTAGTGGAGACAGATTCATGTCTGTCCGAAACTGGACGTTTATTGCCCAGCAGACACCGGTCTTACTACTATTGGCTTTTGCTCAGCTTCTCGTTGTCACCACAGGGTCAATCGATATCTCTGTTGGGTCAAATTTAGGTTTTAGCGCCTACATGGCTGCCTTGGGAATGCTCTGGTTTGGTGAGTTGGGTCTTCTGGTTGGAATATTTTCAGCAGTTTTCATTGGTGTACTCAATGGGACGATTTTCTCACTTTTCAAAATCTCCTCTTTTGTAACCACCCTGGCGATGCTGATTATCGTGCGAGCGGTTCTGGTGATTGTTTCAGATGGTCGCTCCATTTATGTCAGTGATCAGCCAATGAGTAATAGTAATATCACCTCAATCGAAGCGAAGTGGCTGCTGGATCTAGGTCAGTTTCCACAGATTCTTTACTTCACGGTAGCTGTTGCCGTACTGCTCTGGGTTGTTTATGAAAAAACAGTTTTCGGTCAGCAGCTAAAAGCACTTGGTGGCAACGAAAAAGTACTCCGATTAACAGGCATTTCAGTCAATTGGTTCAAGATTCAAGTCTTTGCTGCCGCAGGTTTTATGGTTGGGCTGGCATCCTTCATTAATCTAGCACGCTCTGGAGCAGCTACTGTTCAAGCAGGTGAAATGCTTGAGTTGGATGCAATTGCGGCTGTTGCACTTGGAGGAACAGTGCTTACAGGAGGCTATGGTAGTGTTTTAAAAACTGTTGTAGGCGCATTGACACTTACCATTGTAGCAAACGGTTTGACAATAGCTGGGGTGCCCCCTTCATGGAGTAGAATAGCCAGAGGGATTTTGTTAATCACCGCAATTGCTATTTCACTCAACCGAAAGCAGATCGATGTAGTCAAATAGTCTTGTTTGGGCAGGATTCTACTCCCTGTCTTTCAATAAACCTGAGTAAAGGAGGGCCTATGTGAAGAGATATAGTGGAGGTCTTGATTTAGTCATTTTATTCATGAAAATAATTTTTTTCTGAAGAGGTAACATGAGACGATTTCTCCATGGATTGCTAGGTGTATTGCTGTTGGCTCCAATTCCTTTTGCTGAAGCAGTCACGCCTCGCAAGGATTTGGTATTTGCTGATTTGGGTCAGCCTCAGACTAACCCTTGGGTAATTAACCGCCACCGTTTTCAGGAATGTGTCGCTAGGGCATTGAATATTGAGCAAATTCTTGCTGATGATGAAAACAGTGAGAGTAAACACGTAAGCCAGGCAGAATCTTTGGTAGCCCGCCAACCAGATGCAATGGTTTTCAACCCATTAACCTCACCTGCTGGAGCTCAAGTAGCCAGATTACTGGAACGCAACCGTATTCCTGGTATGACAGCCGGAAGAGTGGTAGTTGCCGATTATGAGAAAGAGTACAACGGCAATTTTTTGATTGGACAGATGGGCACCAACCTGGATTCTTGGGGTGCTGCGATGGCCCAGGCCGCGATTGATGATGGCCATCGAAAGATTGCGATAATTTGGAATCCGAAGGATGTCATCACAACACAATATATTTGGGCAGGAGCTCAAAGAGTAATTGATAAGTATCCTGATGCTGAAGTGATCATGGAAGGCCGAGATCGACTGAGTCGGGAGACTGGAATCAAGTATGCGGAGCAATACGTTGCACGTTTTGGAGAGGGAGAGATTGATGCAGTTATTGTTCTAGGTGCAACTGCTGGACTTGGTGCACAATTCGCTCTTGAGCAAGCTGGACGAACGGATATTGACGTCATTACGTGCGATATAGATGAGCAGGTCGCGCAAAATATTCGTGATGGTAAGTTGTCTTTCAGTATTGGGGGGCACTGGATGGGAGGTGGTTTTGCGATGATTCATCTTTATGACTATTTGCATGGATTCCCCATTGAAGATACCCAGCCTGACTTCAGTCTCATTCCTGTAAATGCATCCAACGTTGATGCTTATGAACGTCAGTTCTTGAACGGCTGCGTGCTTACTCCTAATGAAATTCGGGATCTCTCTCGTGTGTATAATCCTGATGCTGACTTGGCCGGATTTATTGAGAATTTCTCAAGTACCTGGAATCAATAAAATTACATTGATTCATTGGTAATTATCTCCTCCCTAGTCCTGAAAGGCTGCTTTCATTAAAGTTAGCGCCTTTCGGGATGCCACTTCTTAGCAATCCAGAAACTCAATTTTTTCAAAATGACACGTATCACATTGAGACAACTGTTAGATCATGCTGCGCTTGAAGGTTATGGTGTACATGCCTTTAACATCAGCAGCATTGAGCAACTTATTGCCATAAGTGCAGGCCGCTCAGTCCGTGGAAGTACCTGTAATTCTGCAAGTTACAAGAGGAGTTTGTAGTTATTCTAATGATGCAATAATTCGACACATGATTCAAGCGGCTGAGGAGATGTTCCCCAAAACTCGAATCTGCTTGCACCAAGACCATGGTAACAATACGATCACCTGTTTCTCTGCCATACAAAATGGATTTACATCAGTAATGATGGATGGATCACTGGAAGAAGACGCTAAAACTCCGTCTTCCTACGAATACAATTTGAACATTACAGCAAAAGTCACTGAAACTGCGCATTCAGTTGGAGTCTCTGTTGAAGGAGAGTTAGGCTGCCTCGGATCACTTGAAAGTGGTGAGTCTGAACAGGAGGACGGTCACGGCGCTGAGGGTAAACTCAGTCGAGACCAACTACTTACAAATCCAGGGCAAGCTGAAGATTTTGTCAAGCAAACTCAGGTCGATGCACTGGCAATTGCAATGAGTACTTCACATGGGGCATACAAATTCTCGAGAAAACTTGATGGAGATATTCTGGCTATGGAGATTGTGAAGGAAATCAATCGAAGAATGTCAGATCTACACTTGGTAATGCATGGCTCATCCAGTGTTCCGCAGGATCTACAGGATATCTTCAACCACCACGGTGGTAAAATGCCTCAAACTTGGGGTGTCCCTGTCGAAGAGATTCAGAAGGGCATTCGGTATGGGGTTCGAAAAATTAACATTGATACTGATTGCCGCTTGGCAATGACGGGAGCGATGCGCAAAGTTGCAATTGCAGAAAAACTGAGTTTGACCCTCGAAAATTTTTGAAGCCTGCAATGGTAGCAATGGAGAAAGTCGCCAAACCTCGCTATGAGCAGTTCAATACCGCAGGACAGGTGCCAAAAATCAAAACAAGATCTTTAGAAGAAATGGCGTCTGATTACCGATCAGGGTTCTTGGACAGAAATTGAAACGCCAAAATTTCTTATACACTTTTGGAGAATAGCATGGGCTTCAACGCAAAGTTACACCAAGAAAAAATTCACCGGGTTGAAGAATATGTTGCTCAACACAAAGCTGAAATTGCGCAGCATCCATGGAGAGAAAATTATCATTTTCAAACCCCTGTGGGTTGGATGAATGATCCACACGGATTAATTCAATTTCAGGGAAAGTTTCATTTGTTTTACCAGCATCACCCTTTCAGTGGAAAGTGGGGTACGATGCACTGGGGACACGCCATCAGCACTGATCTGATTCATTGGGAGCATCAGCCTGAAGCACTTGCACCGAGTGAAGATTATGACGGTTGGGAAGGTGGTGGAATCTTCACTGGATCCGCAATTGAACATCAGGATGAACTGATTCTCTATTACACGGGCTGTGCTAAGGACCGACAGGTTCAATGCATGGCCAGTTCTTCAGATGGTGTGAACTTTACAAAATCAGATCAAAATCCAGTACTTGCTGAACCTCCACCTGAAATCAATCCCCATGACTTCCGGGATCCCAAAGTCTGGAAACAGGGGAATTTATGGTACATGGTTACTGGGGTGACTGATGGAGTGAGTGATCTGATTGAGCCTTCGAATAGCCAAAAAAACGGCCTGGGAAAAGTTTGTCTGCACCGCTCAAAAAATCTCAAGAATTGGGAATTTGTCAATTATCTTGTAGAGAGCGGCGGAGAGTTGGGCACTATGTTGGAGTGTCCAAATTTTTTCTCACTAGATGGTAAGTGGATTCTGATGTATTCGCCTATGGGCTTGCAAGAGAGACAAGTGGTTTATCTGACAGGAGATTTTGATGAGCAAACTGGGAAATTCCATTGGCAGACGATGGGTTCAGTCGATTTGGGTTTTGACTATTATGCACCACAGCATTTCCGGGATGATAGGGGCCGTGATTTAATCATGGCTTGGGTTGGTTCATGGCCCTTTATGCCATGGTGTCGAGGTAAATATGATACCAGTGAATTGGGTTGGTATGGTAGCCTTACGCTACCGCGTCAGATCCGTCTGTGCCCTGATGGTAAACTTGTGAGCGAGCCGGCTTCTGAGGTGGAAAAGCTTCGGGAACATGAACAATACTATGCCCCCTGTGTGATCGAAGAAGCTAAACCCTTGCCCTTCACTGCTGGGGACGGTGTGCATTGTGAAATTATTGCCAGCTTTGATTTGTCAGAAACCACTGCTCAGCGAATTGTTTTTAGCCTGCGTGGCTCTGCTGAGCAGGAGACAAAGCTGGAGTTTGACCTGGCGAAAGGTGAGATGATCTTTGATCGAACACGCTCGGGGAACATCTCTGCTCTACAGCGCAAGTGCCCACTGGAATCAGCGAGCCAATCTGAGCTTACTGTCAGGATTTTCTTGGACAGTATTTCGATTGAAATTTTTACGGATGATGGTCGGACCACGATGACCAATAATATCTTCTCCAATCCAGAAAGTAACGAACTCTCCATAAGCACGATTGCTGGTAGGGCCCGTCTTCTGGGGCTGCGAACGTATGGGCTGAAGACCACTGTGAATGCCTGAAGCTTCTTTGATGAAGATTCTGCCGGGCTTTCTTGTCAGCAAATCAGGCTTGGCCTCAGGTCACCCTCTCTTCTTCCTGAAACATACCCTCTCTTTCCTTGCTGAAGATCTCCTCTTGCATCACGTATCAATCTTATGAGATTAGCTGAATTGATTGTATGATCGTGGTAGGATATTAGTCCATAGTCTACCCCTGCTTCGAAAGCTAGCTCCATCAAGCCAATTGCCCAATCTAGGTTTTCGGTGGCAGGTAATTACTTGAGTAGTTGGATGTCCTTTCCATTCCCAATAGGTCACGGAGATTAAAATGGCAAACTACCAAATGATGATGCTTGTGGCTCTTTTTGCCTTCTTCTCAGGTCAGGGATTCTCAATGGACTACAGCATGACCAAGAGACTCGCCGAAGATCGGGAGTGTCGGAGTTGCAACCTGGAAGCTGGAAATTTGGCGGGGGTCCAGTTCATCAATTTTGATCTTAGCAATGCCAACTTAGCAAATGCTCATTTAGAGGGTTCGAATTTGAACAATAGCAATCTGACTGGGGTCAACTTGCAAGGGGCCCACTTGTTCTCAGCGAGTATGGCAGATTGCAATTTAGAGAGTGCAAATCTATCAGGAGTGGATCTGCAAGGAGCTGATTTATCCGGTAGTTATTTACCAGGAGCCAATCTTTCAGGATCTGATCTCTCCAACGCAGATTTTACAGGAGCGACCCTCAGGGATGCTGATCTTAGTAATGCAATCCTCAAGGGAACCCTACTGAAAGAAGCAGATCTTTCTGGAGCCAATCTTTCTGGAGCCAACCTTACAGATGCTGATTTGGCGAAGGCTAACCTTTCTCCTGCAACTCTTTTGAGAGCAACGCTTATAAGAACAAATCTCTCAGATACGAATTTGGTGAAGGCGAACTTTGAAGAAGCAAACCTCTTTCACACTAATCTGACTGGGGCAATCGTCACAAATGGACGCTACATTATTCCAGAGCTACGAGCCGCGAAATTATGCTACTCGATCTTGCCGAATGTCCGAAGGTCTTTCAGGGATTGTTGGACAATGGATGTCCGTTGAAGGGAAGTGGATTGTTTTAAGTGATGCTTGCTTTTGGCGAGAACGGGCGCCTTATCGGAGTCGTGGAGAAGCTGGCAGAAGATGTAAGCTCTCCTGCCACAAAATGAGAGATTAAGCGGAATTGACCAATCAGAACTTCTGTTCCAGCAGAGCTACCACAAAGACCATACTCACCAAGCCAGCGCACGCAATCCCCAGCACGAACCCAGTACCTTCTGACATGATTCCTGCCACAATCAGCGACAAGACAACCAAGAGGATACCGACTTTGATGAATCCAAAAAAGAGGTTGTTCAGCCCACTCATAGAAATCTCCTCAAGTGTTCATAATTGCTAATTCGTCAGTGGCCGTTACACCGACTGTCTACTTAATATCTTATCAAAAGAGATCCTGAATTCAGAGGAGAGTGGGGGGAGGAAAATGATAGAGAGGATTGATGTATTTAAATTAAATGAACAATATTAGAATTTTAGTCGATATGAAGTTCTTCTGATGAATACATATTGAAGCTAGTTGACACATTTTATCTAAATGAATTGTGATCACTATATTTACTCCCAGTGAAGAAGAGTAAAGCACCGATATACTTTAAAAAGTAGAAAAAGCCCTGGTACAGTCAGGCGAACTGAATGAAGAGTGGTCATCCTCCAGCGGTATTTCAAGTACAATGCTTGTCTTTGGATTTAGTATTTTTGTGAAAGAGATGAGCTTACGGGGGAGACTGGCGAAAGGAGTCCGCCTGAAAGTTGGAAACTGTAGTCTTGGAGGACGGATGATGTGAAGGACGAATCGTTAGAGATCATCCCTGAACAAGTGGACTGAGAATCAATCCATTTTTTCAACTATTTGCTGAAATTATCCAGATTCAATCGAGCTTCCTCGTTCAACCCTTGAATGTTCAAATCAATTTGCGAACCGATTTCTGCAAGCCCAGTGTTTTGGGTTGTTTCAGGATGGAGCTGCTGAATCACTCCTCCTTGCTGTAGGAACTTGGCCACTTGATCATCAATCTCTTCACGAGTTGGCCGCTTGCTCTCAGTTTTACGAGATTGTTTTGGGAGAATCCTACCAGGAAAGTGGGTCATGGTCGTCACTGTTCAAAAAGTAAGTCTAATTGAGCGGGGGTGCTGTTGATAATATTGCTTGCTCAAAACTAGTTTAATGATGTTCCAGAGTCTATTTGATCAGTTGCAGAGGGCTGAGTAAGAAACGACGAAAAGCCAAGATCAAATGAAACAAAGTTTGATTGTAGGTGGCGAGCCAGAACAACAAACAGATTTGGGGCTCTTCCTTTCGTCGACCCAGCCATCGGAGCAACAAATCAAACAACTCTGGCGAAAGGCGACCTGCCGAGAAGATCAAATGAACTTTAAGGTCTTCCCAGTCACGAGGTCGAAAAGACATCTGGTGTGTTGCGAATTTTTTGGTTGGATTCAAAGGCTGAGAAAATGACATGGTGCTCTCCTTCCCAATGCTGAGAGAGATTCTGGTATCACGGTTCCTCACACCACTTTTGCATGATGAGCAAGCATCCTATTTTGTGGTTGCGAGAAACCTGATATGACAATGATTTCATGGGCATCCCGCCTGTTACGTCTAGAACCATCTGGTTCCTAATTCTTAGTAAGTCGGACTAAAGGGAGAAGTTAGATCCCCCTAACGGCAGCAAATTCAGGATTGGCTGTCTTCGGGAAGAGCGGAGTCTTCAGAACGTCTCCCCAGATAGTCCGAACAATCCAAAACAAGATTGACCCGCAAGCCGGGTTCAGGATGAAGCAACTCCTGGAATCGTTGCAGAATTGCCTCTACCTCTTTTTCAGTTGCTTCCCCCTGGA
Organism: Deltaproteobacteria bacterium; assembly: GCA_002683655.1. GTDB lineage: Bacteria > SAR324 > SAR324 > SAR324 > NAC60-12 > JCVI-SCAAA005. The sequence continues at coordinate 22,298 of NYTS01000004.1, read as the reverse complement.
TACTGAATTGATGTTGATTGTCAGTTCTTTTGTATTGAACAATCATGGGGTGACTTCAAGGAAAAACAATTGATTCGGATTGAAACGCTGTAACAAACAGTAGTTTGCCCCCAAATTTTTGCCAGCAAAGATTGAGAGCATTTTGAGTAAATTTAGAACAAGTCATTGAATATATATGAAAATTTAATCAGCTTGATTGGACTAATTCAGATTAAAGATTGCTTTGCAGACGGGAAGGAATAGAGGAAACGGTGGGAATTTAGTCCGAGTTGGGGGCATTAGGTCTCGGATGAATTCGGGCCTTCCTGGTGGGACTTCTCGTAGATTTCTGCAAGTAACTCTGAAAGTTCTTGATGGTGAGAGTCATCCTTCGGAAGTTGAGCTTGGAGAAACTCAACAGTCTGAGCAACTTTACGCCAGCGGGGCCTTTGAGGCATGGAGGAGGCTGAGAGGTATTGTCTAATTCCGGGTGATCGCCAGACCCCATTGGTCTTATCCAGGTATGCCCCCCAAAGTTTTGATTCCTGAGCCAAAGAAATTTGATCCTTTCCTTGGCAATGCTCCCAGCAATGAACTACTACCTGCATGGTTTGGGCGAGCAGATCTCTCATAGATTTACTTCTTCCATGAACAGCCGGTGGATTTAAATGGCGCAATTGAGCGAGCTCTAGCTGTGAAGAAATTCTTGCTTTCAATTCGGCTTTCTGAATTGGCTTTGTCAGATAGTCGTTTGCGCCCGCTTCAAAAGCCTGGGTAAGCTCCTCACTCCGACTGAGTGCGGTCAGGAAGAGAATCGGCAAATCATCCTTGGCAAATCGTTGGCGAAGAGTTGTGCAGAGCTCAATGCCGTCCATTCCATCCATCATCAAGTCCAGTAACACTAAGTCAAAGTCTGAGGTTTGACTTATCAACTCCAGAGCTTCCTGACCAGAGCTACAACAGGTAAAGGTCCAGTCAGTCTCAGTGAGCATCCCTGTTAGGACGTGCAGATTTATGGGATCATCATCGACGATCAAAATAGAAATACTCTTACTGGTCTTTAACTTTGTTGTGATTTCGGAGGGAAAAGAAATACTCTCACTGGATTTTTCATTGGTCCCCTCCTCCGTCAAAGAAATTTGGGTGGGTTGCGCCAGTGGCAGAGAGAACCAGAAACACGCCCCACCCAGCGGAGAAGACTCTACTCCGATTTGGCCTCCATGTGCCTCAATGATTTCTTTCGAGATTGAAAGGCCTAGGCCGACGCCTTCCGTCACAGCCGAGTTCTGTTGTTCGAAGGCTTCGAAGATCATTTTACGATTGTCGTCATGGACTCCTGGTCCTGAATCATGAATCTCAGTTCGCAAACTCTCATCATCCGTTGCAGACCGAATTTGAATTCGTCCTTGCGAGGTAAACTTACAGGCATTGTAAAGGAGGTTCAGCAAAACCTGCTCGATCCTTGATGGGTCCGCATGAACTGGGAGGACAAACTCAGATAACTGGTTCTCGACGCAGAGTTTTTTGGTAGAAAATTGTACTTTGATCAGGTCAACTGCAGAGCGCACAAGAGGTTGCAGGTAGCATAGCTCTGGATGCATTGCTAATCGATGCTCTCGTAATGCTGCCTGGTCCAGTAGATTGTTGATGAGCAGATTCAAGCGCCTTCCGCTTTGAATCATTAAATGGAGTGTTTCAGACATCTGCTGCATGCCTCGCTGACGAGCTTCCATGATCAGATTTTCTGCAAGTCCCAAAATGCCATGCAAAGGCGTTTTCAATTCATGAGAGGTGTTTGCCAGAAATTGATTTTTGAAGCGCTCAGTCGCTTGCATTTGCTTTAACAATTGCTCTTGAGCCATCTGGCGTTCCTGAACATTTTGAGGAACTCGGAATGCCAAGGCAATTGAGAAAAGGAGGGATTCTGAAAAAGCGCCCAATTCCATTATAAAGTAGACAGAAGTCGGAAACTCCAAAAGTCCCATGGCATTTTTGGTTCCTATCAACGTAGATAGGCACAGGATTCCCCAGCCCAAGGAATAGAAAAAGGCATTCTTATCTCCGGTTCTCCAAGCCTTGTAAGGAATCAGCAGAAATAGAGTGGAAATTGCTGAGAGGATCATGAAGACTCGAAATGCTTGATTGGGCTCGAACCAAGCCACTAGGAATGAGATTCCAAGTATGCAGAAGACAGTTGATCTGATGATCTTGTGCGAAATCGGGTGTTTCTTTTTTAGATCTAGGACTTTTGAAAAAAAAAGTAAGACGGTGATGATTGACAATCCAACAATATAGATGCGTACCCAGTTGAACCAATCGAGACTTGGAAAATCAGTGATCCACCATCCACTAGTAAGCATACGGTGGGAGGTGAAAAAAAGTAGATGCAGACCGTAGAATAAGTAGGTTCTATCGCGGAGAAAAAAGAAGAACAAAAGACTGAAAAATGCGTTACAACCAATCGCCCCCCAGCTAACACTCAGTAGATTGTATTTATCAGTGAAATGCTCTCTAAGAGCCTCTGGTTCCCAAAGTGAAATTTCTGCTCGTAGAATCAGGTTGGGTTCTAGACGCAGGTAGTACTCTGTTTGCTGATTAGCATCTACCGATATTGAAGTGTTCTGCAGATCCCAGGTCGTTCCTCTCTCCTGGATAAGCTGTCGGGCTGATTTCTTGAAAACTAAGAAACTCTCTCCGGTCGGCTTTCTCCCATAGAGTTCAAGTGATCCGTAGATGTTATCAATACTGAATATTAGGGGGATGGAATTGGCGGTGGGATTAGCGACACTGAAACGCAACCAATAGACCGAGTTGGTATTTCCCTGATTAAAAACCTTTTCTCCGTTGGGTTGAAAGTGCTGCTGATTTTCAGCACTCAGCACTTGTTCAAACGACATCAACCCTGAGGGATCTTCAAGGAACTCCAATTCGGAGCGAAGATAGATTGACTCAAGCCCGGCATTGAGCTCGATGGGTGATTTTGCCCAACTGGAAACACCTGAGAGAATATTCCCGACCAAGATCAGAATCCAAATTGTGAATGCGTATCTGTAAAGCATGGTCAGCAAAAGGAATCAAAGCAGTTGATTTTTGAAATCAGCACCATAGGTTTTTCAATAAAATAAAAAAAGATATTTTTTGGAATTACGTTTTTTGCGCTTTTAAATTTTTCATTTAACTTATCAATAACTTAATAAAAATCTACTCAATCTGCTCTCAACCTTTGCTGGTAAATAATCAACTAAAGATTAACTTACCCAGCCATGGGTTGAGAGTCCGAAGTTTCCAGGAAAGAATGCCTATATTAAGAAGATTTGGAGCCCAGCAGTGGAACCGAGAAAATCTTCATGACTATTTTGCTCAAATGGGGAGTGTTTCACCCTCTACTGATTCTCACGCCCAGAGAATTTGCAACGAGTCTCTCTGGGTGCTGAGGCTTATCTTTGTTTGCATAGTTCTACAACGACCTCAGGTGAGGGTCTTGTCTTAGCCCAATCATCTCACTTGAAGGCACAGTCAGATTTTAAAGTCACTTTTCCTGGCTGTGCCAACCGATCCCAAATCCTCTCCTATTCTCTGGTTCCTACCCATCATCTTTCTGACACTGACAAAGAACTGGATTAATTTGCTCAGATCATCCATCAAAGGGATCGGTCTAGACAACCTTCTTGTCAGTATCCGTAATTGCCGAGCACCTGCGTTGTTTCAAAGGATTGAATCAATTCTCTCAGGTTTTTGGAACACTGCTTTCACTTCAAGATCGATGTCATCGGTATCCCTAAATCAAGCTCATCAATTTCTACGAAGCCATCTCTCAACTGAGCCACAAGAGCTTACGATGATCGGGGAGGGCGCTTGGTCACGTTGTTTTGGATACCTTGTTGGAGACTGGGAATATGCGATCCGCTTTGGGCGTTACATCGAAGATTTTCAAAAGGATCGCTGGGCGGCTAGATTTAGCTCAGCACAGCTCCCTATTCCCGAGGTATTTGAGGTGGGGGAGGCGCTGGATGGCTACTTTGTTATCTCTCACAGAGCACATGGTATTCCTCTTGAGAATGTGGCTCCTGAGGTTTGGCAAGGCGTGATTCCAGATTTGGTCGATGTACTAGAGGCTTTGCGGACTGCAGATCTCAAAGAGACCACTGGAGTGGGACATTGGGATAAAGATGGCACCGCCGATTATTCTACTTGGAGGGAGCATCTGCTCACTGTTGTTGAAGACAAACCGACCCAACGTACTCACGGTTGGCGGCGCAAACTGGAACAGAATTCTCCTTCAGGAAAGGATGCTTTTCAGCGAGGGTTGGATAAGTTGAAGAATTTTGCCTTAACGGATGTCCCCCGTTCTTTGCTGCATTGTGATTTGATGAATCGTAATGCCCTAGTTGATAACGGACGCATCAACGCAGTCTTTGATTGGGGATGTGGACGTTTGGGAGACCACCTCTACGATTTGACCTGGTTTGAGTTCTGGGCGCCTTGGCACACAAATCTCGATGTTCACCTTCTTCGAAAGGCTCTGGAAAATCACTGGATTCAAGTTGGCTATGCACCAACAAATCTACAAGAACGACTTAACGCTTGCTATCTGCACATTGGTTTAGATCATATCGCATACAATGCACATACAGGAAATTGGCTGGTCCTAAAGGAAACAGCTGATCGGATGTGCGAACTTGTCAACATGTAGGAATTCGAATTTGGTCACCTCAATATTGACCATAGTTTGCTTCGCACAATCTATTGACAGCCACGCTGCCAAAAAAAGCCCAAGCAACTTAGTTTCGCTTTCAACCACAATTTATCCCAATGATCTTACCGACATCTGCTGAAAATCCTATAGAACAAACTGCCGAAGATATTTGGAATTTTGCGATTGGCTCCAACATGCATCCTGACAAGTTAAAGGGACGAGCCAATCTGGTAATCAAGGAGAGTTTTCCAGCTAAGCTCAAAGGTTGGCGTCTTGCTTTCAATTTGCAGGGAATTTCGTGGTTAGAACCATCAATGGCAGGTGTCGAACCCGATCCAGAGGAAACAGTGCATGGGGTGCTGGTCCGGCTGAGTGCCGAAGATTTCGCAAAGCTTGTACAAAGTGAAGGCGGAGACCAAAGTTATGCAAGTGAGGCTGTGGAAGTGGAGACCTATTGCGGAAAAGTCCAAAAGGCTTTTGTATTCAGAGCACTGGAGGCCAGAAAACTGGCTCAGGACCGTCCGCCCACCCTGCGCTATCTTGAATTGATTCGAACCGGTGCCCGCCTGAATGGGCTTGATCCAGAATACATTGAGAAGCTCGATGCTCTGCCGCATTATCAAAAAGGGCCAATCACAAACCTGATTTCCAAGCTCCTGTTCGATATGGCGATGTGTTTTGGTTGTCTTGGGATACCGAAACTGATGGTTTTTCTTTTCAGGTCTCTGCGTTGGATTGATGAGAGTGGGCTACCCAGCCTTGCCAAGGGTTTACTCTATGCTGTTGTGTTGACACCTGCACTGGGCCTAGCTTCTGTGTTGAGGTTGCGTCATCTCTTTCCAGAAGAACCGAAGCAAGTCTAGATCAATTTGTCTTTCACATTTCTTGTTCAAATATTCTTAATAAGAATTACTTAAATTATCTGAATAAAAAAGTTAATATTTTAACAGGAACGATGAGTGGATTTAGAGGGAAGACTATCGATTTCTTTGGAACACGAAAAGACCACTGGCAGCAATGATCAATGAGCCGAGAATTGTGTTGATTGAAGGTGTTTCCCCCAAAATTAGATAGGCGCTGGATGCCCCGAAAATAATGATGGAATAGCGTACGGGAGAAGTAACGGAAATTGGAGCCAGACGAATGGTTAGCACAGCCATCAAATAACCCACCGTCAACATGCAGGCCGAACCCATCAAATAAGGGATTGCATTGAAATTCAGCGATGTTGCCCAAAAGAAAGCGAGAATCCCACCTGCCAGAGTTGTCATTAGAGAGGTCACTAAGACGACCTCTATTCCTCGATACTGAGGTGCCATCCGTTTTGTGAGCAACTCGCGCAGGACCAGAAGTGTTGTGGCCAATAGAGGCAGGAGATAGGCAAACCGAAAACCAAGATCATCTGGCCACATCACGATCAAGACACCACTGAAACCCAGTATAACTGCCAACCAACTCTTCCAATGAACCTTTTCCTTGAGCAAAAAAGCACCTGAAGCTGTGATCATCAGTGGAGCCGAGAGCATGATCGTGTAGACATCAGAGAGCGGCAGCAGCAGGATCGAAGCAAAAAAAGCTCCGGTCAAAAGCACTTCAACACACCCACGAAGGTGCATATCATTCAGGGCAAATAAATTCTTTGGGTAAAACTGGCCTTGGCCGATTAACCAACCAGCTGTCATCGCACAGACCAACAACCCCCGCAGGAAAAGTAGCAGAAAGATACTCTGCTGATCACTGTGCAACCCTACACTGTACTTGATGAGCGCATCATTGATCGAAAAACATAATTGTCCCAGCAGCATCGCCAGAATTCCAGGAAGATAGGACGGAGTTGTCCCAGCAGGATTCATAGTTGATTTCAATAAAGGGAACGAGTTACACGTAAAATCTAGGAAGTGCTCAGATGCTGGGAATGGAAAGAGAAGAAAGAAATTTGTTCAGTTACTTGAAATGGGTTTTTGATCTGGAAAGAAATCATACAATTGTCACACAATTTTCCAGCTTTTTCCCTGCCGAGGTAATCTGGATCCTCATCGAAGCGGAGAACAAGTTGTCTTCTACACAGATCGTTTTTAAATTACTGGAGCGTGCCATGAAGCGGATCAGCAATTCACCAACATCGTCTCTTAGTTGACAGCCCACCATTCCGATTTCATTCACATCATCTGGAAGGCTGGACAGCAACACTTGAACTCCGCCTGTTTCAATACCCGGATTGTAACTGACACTGAAAGAATTCAATGGTAAGTCACCTTGTTGCTGAATCGAAGTAAAAGCGTTTGCCAACAGCTGTGCATCAGAAATATCTAGATTAGCGCTGCGAAGATGCAGATTAAACGCCTCGCCACTACCAGATTGCTTTTCCAGTCGCTGTGCAGCGGAGAGACAAACAGGCTTATGGGTTTGATGCAACGCCTGAATCAATGGGTGCAATGGACTTTGGGGAGTGTTTTGAAGCTCATCAGCCGCGGCCTTCTGCTGATATGATAATGCATAGACCCCGATCATGAGCCCCAATGAATGAAACAGCTTACGTCGAATGAGCTTCATATTTCTCTTCAGGTTTGATCACATTTAAGGTCTACAGGAATTGAAAATCTGAGACTGTTATTTCTTTCAACAACCTTTGATTGCCGTTCTTCCATCGGGCATGACAGTGTTACAGAAACGGGCCCCATACAGGTTTGCTCCGTATAGGTCCGCATCGTACAGATTTGTTGCATACAAATTGGCACGACTGAGATTTGCACCAACGAGGTTGGCATCGCTGAGATCAGCAAACATCAGAGCTGCACCTCGTAGATTGGCTCCCTGCAAGTTTGCATCGCTGAGGTCCGCTCCTCTCAGATTCATGCCGATCAGGTTTGCCTGTGAGAGATCACAATCCGAGCACATATTGGTCCTCAACAATTGATCCAAGTCTTCACGGTCGTAGGCAAAAATCTGGAACGAACAGATCCACAGAATAAGAATTACAGAGAGAAGATTTCGCAAAAACCTGTTCCTCATTGATTTCTCCATTCACTGAAGTTGCGCATGGTTGAACACTCATCATTGATGATGCACAAGCATTTTACAATCTTTTACAGAATCCAATATTTTTTCCATATTTTTTGTAATTGCTTGTCAGGTGAGAGTCTCACTAGATCTCAGACATTAGAACAACCGAGCCTTTGGGCGTGTTCAATTGAAAGCATAACGCAGGGTTGCCCTCGGTGATGTTGATTTCCGGAGGAGTACCCAATGTCTGAAGACTATTCTCGATGCTGGAGGGGCTGGGATGCGTAATTTTCAGATGTACCAACTGTACCGGGCTCATGGTGAGTCGATGGGCAGGATTTCTTTGACCCAGCCATTGAATCAGCACAGGCAAGATGCCACCTTCAGCCAAGCCGCCATCTTTTGGAACAGTAATCTGCCATTCCAAGTTACCTCGGGACATGGTGATCACCTCGCCAGGATCGTAACCACAATTCTTTCTGGCTTCATGGATATCTTCCACTTGAAGCACCCAACAAAGGGGATGAACTCCTTTACTAAGCAGGAGTTTTGTCTTGGGATCATCCATTGAAAACCACCTTGTCCGGTGTGGTGATGCAGCTGGGTTTGCAGCAATCACTTCAAGGTAGATATCAGCTTGTAGCCGAAGGAGCCGATTGTGAGTGCCCATCACCGGATGCGCTCCACCAACATCAAAAGGCACCCCAAAATCGGATTCCAAAACTTGGGTTGCAGAACTCAGATCTTCCACACCAAGTACCAAGTGATCAATTTGTGAAGTCATGATTTCCGGGGAACTTTGAAACTAAAGCAGGTGGAGTTTTGGTTTATTCCCGCTTGAATTCGACGCCGAGAACTTTTTCGTAGATCTTGATAATCGCACTCTTGGGCTCATCTCCTAGACCATCGGCGAGTGCATTCTGGTAACTACTGATCATTGCATTCATCAGCGGTGTTAGGGCCTGCTTTTCGGTGGCTACTTTCTGCATGTTGAGAATGTCTTTGTAAGCACCAGCCAACGGAAAATCTCCCTCAAATTCTCTGGCCAGCATCCGTGGGATGAAGTGATCTCCTGCAAAACTGCGCGAACTCGCCGATGTAACGGCCTGTTCCAGGGCATCAACAGAGATGCCTCCGGTAACAGCCAAGGGGAGAATCTCGCACAGAGCAACAATATTGATGTTGTAAATGATATTGTTGACCGCTTTCATCAACTGCCCGGAACCCACCTCCCCACAATAGACAATGCTCTTTCCAAGTAATTCGAGGAGCGGAGACACTTGCTCAAATAGAGTCTGGGATCCACCAAACATCAGCGTCAGTTTTCCTTCCCGGGCTCTTGCAGGTAATCCCGATACCGGGCAATCAGCGTATTGGATTGCTTTGTGGGCAAGCTGACCATGGAACTGGAGAGCCTCACTACGTTCGAGGGTCGAAGTGTCGATGATAGAGATCTCCACATTGGCGTTACCAACCAATCCCTTCGGTCCGAACAGGACTTCATCAACTTCTTTTGCGGATGGTAAGCACAGGAAGACCAGAGAGCAGCTTTGCGCAATTTCACTGAGATTTTGGCAGCAAATGGCTTTGGTGTCAGTAAATCTAGCCATTGCAGATGCAGACTGATCATGAATATAGAGAGTCTGACCAGCAGCGGTGAGGTTGGCTGCCATCCCACTACCCATTTGCCCAAGTCCAACAAAGCCAATCTTCGAATGAGTCACTTCAAGCGCCTTTACTTAGAAGATTCATTGGGACGATTGCAGTGAAAGCAACTTACAAAACACCTACTGTCACACAAGCCAGCCCTCTAGTCATTGATCAACACATAGCGCCCAAGTGCCTTGCCTTCCCGTAGCTCCTGGATCGCTTGAGGGGCCTCTCTCAGGGGTCTCCTAACCAGTGGCACAGGTTTCACCTTCCCTTCCCGAAATAGCTGAAGTAGCTCGACAAGATCTTGTTGAGTCCCTACGTAGGATCCTAGGATGTTGTTCACCTTGAGAGGAAACAAGGAAGTAGATAGTTGCGCAGCACCTCCGTACAAGCCGACCAACACCAAACTGGCTCCTTTAGCCATGAGACCAAAGGCAAACTCCACGGTTGCAGGGGCTCCCACAAAATCGATGGCTGCATTCGGTCCACCATTGGTCAGCGAAATCAACTCTTCTCTTGCAGAGGTTTCAGAGTTGTCCAGAACAATATCGGCACCAGCTTCAAGCGCTGCCGCTCTTTTGGCTGGATCAATCTCTGCCACAATGATCTTGGCCTTGACTAATGCCTTAGCCATTCCAATTCCAGCAAGACCAACTCCGCCGGCACCGACAATCAGGAGGGATTCATCAGAACGGAGATGTCTTACTTTCTTCAAGGCGCTGTAGGCCGTGATTCCAGAGCAGACTGCTGTGGCAGCAACTGCTTCGTCGACATCGTCGCATGGTACTAGATACTTTGGATGAGGCACGATCAAGTATTCCGCATAACCACCATTCCTGCGGGTGCCAATGGTGATTGGGTTCATGCAGATCAGTTCCTGGTCCCGCTTACAGACGTCACATTGACCACATCCAATCCACGGATAAGCGATCCTCTTCTCACCAATGGAAACTCCTGTTGCTTCAGGTCCCAACCCAGCGACCTTTCCCAGTGTCTCATGTCCCAGGGTAAATGGTAACTTTAGTCCACGATCTTCAAGGGTAACTTTTTTTCCACCACCCAAGTCAAAGAATCCATCCCAGATGTGAATATCTGAGTGGCAAACCCCACAAGCAGTGACCTTCAGCAGCACCTCGGTACCCTTTGGTTTGGGAATCTCCACTTCTCTTTCTTCAAGGGGCTGACCCCATTGGGTGATTTGGTAGGCTTTCATGTACGATCTCCAGTAGATGATGTGGAAATTTCCTTGCAATGTAACCTGGCTTTTTAGAGGTGCCAATTGCGGCCAGCCCAATTCCTACAAAAAACACTCCTATCACTCCTTCTCGACTCCAACGGTCTGCCAGCCATCCTGCGGGCAAGGAAAATACATCGAAAGTGATCAGTCCTGGAGTTACGTATGGAATCAGTTTGGAATACCCCAACTCCCACTCCTTGGTGAGCGCCAGCACAGCCACAGCGGCGAAGATCAACATGAAGAGATGATCCAGAAAGTGCCCTACGTTGAGAAAGAAGAAGTGCTTACGGTCTTACATGGTTGATAAATCAGGTGAAAGATATATCGGAGGCTGCTGGCTTACAAAGACAGGTCAATCCAGCAGTGATGCTGAATACAGTTAGTTCATTTTTTCAAAAAAAGCATTAGGCATCTTGTGACAGAAAATAGTAGAGAAACAGTGCGCATGGTTCTCTGACCTCCTTTTTTGGGAAGCACAGATTAGAGAACAATTATGATCAAGACAGCACCTTTGATTTGACAGCGTGAGTCGGTGGGAGAGCCTTAGCTGAAATTCAGTTCAAACCATCACTGTGGAATCAACATTTTTGAGGAAGTCAGAGTGCTGAATTCAAGAAAATGTCTGAGTTCGCAAATGCTCTGTAGGTTTTTAAGAGCTCAAGATATACTAGAGATATTTAGTGTTTGATCCGTAACCCATCATTCTGCGCATCCAAAGAGGTTCCTATGCTAGAAGCTGCCATTGCATTTGTGACGGAGTACGCAATTTCCGTAGTGGTTGGTGTGATCATTATCGCCTTCTTCATTGCCAAAGTCAGAGCCCGCAAGAGCGAGTATCACCAGGGTCGGTTAGAATAATTTTTTCAAAGAGGAACACTATGCGAAAAAAAGAAGATCGAAGAGCTGAAGACGTGCCGGTGGAGGAAGATCGCCGGGTCATGGAGCGCAGGTCTCCAGAAAACAGAAAGAAACCGCGCTTCAAACGCAAGGGTAAGGGACCAGACCGTCGCGTTCAGGATGTGCCTGTGGAAAATGATCGACGTGTGGGCGCTCGTAGAAATTGTGAGGCAGAACCGATTCAGCCAGTAGCAGAATAAACAATTGGACTGATTCTATGATGTCCCCGAACTTGGAAAAGTGAATGGAAAGAAAATTTAGTTGGTACTGTGAACCTCCCGAGTGGTCCCACACTCTGGAACGATTGTCTGTAGTGACAGGTCTCAAAACAGATTTTTGGCAATCAACTTTCTATGGATTTCAGCGGGACGACGGTCATTTCTACCAGACGGAGGTGGAGGAAGATTTCTCAGCAGAGGTGTTGATCAATGGCTATTACGAGGAGTTATATGATCAGGCTGGCTTGATGCTGCGTGTGGATGCTCACAACTGGATCAAGACAGGGATTGAATTCACCGATGGGATTCAGCACTTCAGCACAGTGATCACTCGCAATGGGTTTTCAGATTGGTCGGTCATTCCGTTGGGAGTTCAGGTTGAACCAATTCGATTGCGGCTGACTCGTCACTCAGAAGCTCTCAGGATCCAGTATCACCAAGGAGGCCACTGGCAAATGGCACGATTGGGATACCTCTCAATGCCGTCTTCCGTCATGGTTGGTCCAATGTGTTGCTCTCCGGAGCGAGCCGGACTCAAGGTAGACTTTGATAATCTGGTGATTGGCCCGCCGATTGATCGAGCGCTGCATGAGGAGTTAGTATTCAGTCTCAAATAAACCTTAGATGCATTGAAAGTTAATGAATTTTTTCAAAACCTGAATCCTTTTGTGAAAGTCACACTGAGTCAGTCTCTCGCAAGCTCGTGAAAGAATATTCCCAGCTTTGCAGGCTACACCTTTTTATTTTGATGAATGATATCCTCGGTCGTCCTCCAAATCCCACACGCTTCCACTGAAATTCCCGCGGATCTGTGAGGCACGCTCCTGCTTTCGGATTAAGAACTTCAGGCTGAGCTAAATCGAATCACGGATCATGCGACAGACCTGATTTTCCAACAGGCATTTCCGGAAGCACCGGCTGTGGTCTTTCCTGTCAGTCGGCTTGTCGTTGATCCGGAGCGATTCTGAGATGATTCAGAAGAGCCAATGAGCCAGGTCGGGATGGGGGTCCTTTATACTCATGGGACCTTACGTCAACCCATACGTGAGAAGCCCAGTCCTCCAGTGCGTCAACAGTTGCTAGATCAGTACTATCACCCCCATCACAAAAAATTGACCGAAACTGTGGATCGAATCCTGGAGGAACAGAATCGCTGCCTGATCACTGATGGACACAGTTTTCCCCCGAAGGCTCTACCCTACGAGACAAACCCCAAGGCAATTCGACCCGAGTTTTGTTTGGGAACCGATGACTTCCATACTTCACCAGAGTTGTTGGAAGCGATCGAAGCAGAACTCCAGCGCCTAGGCTATTCCACGGGGCACAATGAGCCATTCAGTGGAACAATCGTTTCGCTAAAGCACTATCAAAAGGATCAACGAGTCCAATCACTGATGATTGAGATCAACCGTAAGCTTTATTTGAATGAAGATTACTCGGTTGCATCAGGCTTGCAGAAAGTCGTCTCAGCGTTGGATTCTGTAAGGAGAGCATTGAAGATGGTTTGATGATTCAGTTGAAAATAAATGATGGTTTCTAAGAGCAGCTAGATTTACCTCGGTTATTAGTCAGCACTCAATCCTGGAGAGGTTGGCGGGTTTGGTCAACCAGCCACGTAGTAGGGGAAAAGAATCATTTTGAAAACAAAAAAAGCTTATTACCCCGAAGATGCCAAGCAGTAATCCGATCGCTTCCAGAAAATCAAAACGTGGAAGTCTTCGCTTGCGTCGACCGGGTGAAGGTTCCTTGGGTCCAAAAGGATCAAACTCACCTTGACGTACCTCTACCTGAATGTGAAGCCTCTGCCAGAGGATGAAGGGGGGGCTAGGAAAAAAGGCTAAACTGGGAAAATCTCAATTCACTAGATTTCGATTAGTGGAAATCATAGGAAGGAACTGTAACTAAACAACTTGGTTGCTTTTCTGAGTTTGAGTAAGAGTTTTCTGACAGCAACTAGTCCCAGAGACTATGAATGACTTTCAATTGATTGCACATCTTTAACTCAATTTTGTGAGTTGTAATAATTTCAGAGAATTCTGGGATGAATTCTGCCGATTCAAGATAGTGATGAATTAGCCCTTCTTCCGTTTCATAGATTTCGTTAAGTGTAAATACTGTTCTGCCAGTTTTCTCAGGCCATTTTCCCTCCCAAAATTCCTCATCTCTTACCCACTCCGGACCTTCTGAGATATAGTAGTGAATAAGTTTCAAGGGCCCATGTTGATGACTCTTAATCCCCATAAAGTTTGCATGCCCTTCGAAAAAGAGTCTCACAGCTTCCACACCCTCTTGGGTTGGCACCCAAAAAATAAAGGTGACGGAAGATTTTCCGACCCATGCATTAGACATATGCATCTCCATGCAATTTTAGAAATTACAGTTCATTGTGATTACTCAAATTCTTTTGCTAAACAAGAGGTGCAAAAAAGTTAGCAGACTATCATTCAGTAGATTGTGAAAATGCAAGTATAAGTTGCGGGATTCGTGAAATCTCTGTTGCCAATGCTAAGATTCTTTCGGGAACTTTTTCAAAGGTAAACTAGCTAACACAAAGATTGCGATGGGAACTCAATTTGAGTTAAAGGGGAATTTAGCTTTGCTGAGTTCCACCATGTGCAACAAAAAATGCCTCCTTTAGATTTGAATGGCAGCGGCTGCTAACTGGCTGTCGTCATGTATGTTGAACTCCACCTGCAATCCATCTTTGACAACGAAATGATGAATAGATCGAGATTCCAGATTAGTGGCTGTCAACTTCAAGAAAACAACGACATCTGTATCGTTTGAGACGACTTTTTGAATTTCTAGATTGAAGCCAGGCCAGGCAGTATTGAGTTTCGATAAAATGCCTTCATGAAAAGCATCAAAACCGATATATATCCCCGACAGAGCATGACTGCCATTAACGGTGATCTTACACTCTGGATGATAGATACTTCCTAAAGCTTCCATATCTCCTTGGACATAGGAGGCATACCCCCCCAAGATGATTTCTTCAGCTGTCATCTTTCTGCTCCTGATTGGAAAAAAAGCGTTTGTTTCGTTTCATTGATTTGGCGCCTGATAGGCGGAAATCACTTTGTTGGCAGTCTCCATTGCAGCTGTCATCGACTCGGAGTCAATAACCTCCTTGGCATCTATGGAAGTAAAGGTTCCCGTTGACATTGTTACCATCTCTAAAGCAGCCATGTTTTCTGCATTGCCCTCCAAAATTCCAACAATTTCTGCGCTGCTGATGCTGAAGTAAATATTGTGCATCTTCACGCCCATGGCACTGAAGAGCTTGTTGGCGGCAGCTTCCCGATCTTGAGGAGTGTCAACCATACCCTTGAAAGCAGCATTGCTATACTTTGCACTGAAAAAATAGAGAGACATAAGTTTTTCCTTCTGTTGTTGAGGTGCTATTGAGTAGACAAATCAATATGCGAGTGATGTTGGGGATACATCCTGAAAGTAGAGGCCTGCACCCCCAAATAGTTTTACATTGTACGAATCACAGGTGCTGCCAATAAACCGCTGACCATGTAGGTTTGTACCAAGTCGACGAATTCTGCAAAAAGAGCTTCTCGAGCTTGGCCGGCTGCCATGTGTGCTGCACAACCCTCAGGCCCCCGATAGACTTCATGTAGTCCAAATAACGTATGTCCAGTGGTGCCCTCATCTGGGTTCAAGGGATTTTTCAGTTCAGGGCATTTTGTGATGTTATAAACCAAGACACGTGGTTCTGTATCACCTTCAGTGAAATGGGTCTCTCGCATAAACCTCTCATGAGCTTCAAAAAACACATCAAGCCTTGAGGCCTCTTCATCAGGTGCTCTGAAAACTAAATGAAAAGCGTGACAATCTTTATTGATATCCATCTGAATCTCCTAAAAAAGTGATAATTGCTTGGGAAGAGTGAGACACCAACCTGCTATTCACTGATTAGGACAACACGTCTCACTCATGTTTTTTAAAGATCAATCAGAAGGTAGGAAAAAGACAAGCAGTCTTTTGGAGTTCTAGAAATTTTCTGATCTTTTGGTTAGATGACGATCTTCTGTTTTGGCTGAACAGCTTTCGGAAAGGAGTCGTTAGAGGAATAGATTTAGAAATTTATGGATTAACCAGCTATGTAACTTATGAACAACACTGCTTGAAAGATCAGAAAGCCAAGTATACCGAAGATGCCAAGCAGTAATCCGATTGCTCCTAGAAACTCAAAACGTGGAGGTCTGCGCTTGCGTCGACCGGGCGTAGGTTCCTTAGGTCCAAAAGGGTCAAACTCACCTTGACGTATTTCCTCTGGATTGCAAAACCGTTTCAATCGAGTCAATGGCTCTAGGTACATGGATCGGAGTGCTAAGGTCAATTTGAAGATCGATTTCCTGTATGAACAGTAATATCGTGGGGTGATTTTGCTGACTCTTCAATTCAAAACCTCACCAAAGTACCGATATAGCGAAATGCGGACACCCCAACTATCACTCAAACAAATAGATCGAATCATCTACCTTGCATGGCAGGATCGTATCACTTTTGAAGAAATCAAGAAAGAGACCGGCCTCTCAGAGGCTGAAGTAATCAAGGTGATGAGGAGATCGTTGAAAACATCTTCCTTTCGACTTTGGAGGAAGCGCGTCTCTGGAAGAATGACCAAGCATCAGAAGTTGAATTTGGAGAGACGAAACTCCGCTTCGTCAGAGGAGAGCGAATGAATCAACGGAAAATTGTTTGTTAGATTCAGGTGAGTAATTGGGATCCAATTGACGGGAGCAATTGTACCGAGGCTGCTTGTAGAAAATAGACGCTGTGTTCTAGGCCCATTTCTTCTTCCATCTGCTTGATTCAGGAGTTGATATTAACTGCTGCATTTTCTCGGATGCAAACACATCTGCCCTGACCACCGCTGTTTGGTCATCCACTTTGCTGACAATGGTTTCTCTCATAAAGTCAGCCTGCATTTCGGCATCAGCGTCGAAGGCCCTCTTCCAATCATTATAAGTACAGTTCTTCATTGTCAGCACAATCATCGTATTTAGCACTGTCAGTCCTTTGCATTAGTAATTATTTATTCAACTTGTCGGTTTTATAGTTGATTAGAACCGAATAAATTTGGCTCAACTTGAATGGTCTGATTCTAGGGAATCAGAGTTATTCAACTTTTTAAAACAATGACTTGGAGTGACGATGGATCTACCCCATCTTCATCAACGTAATCTGGGTTTTTCGCCAAAAATTGGTTGCCTGATACCGCAGACTCCATTTCTTCGACGATGAAAACTCGCCCGCTCTCTTCCTGATAGCCAAATTCCAGAGAAAAGATTCCGAAATCTTCTCTGGTTTTCTTGTGATGCTCACTTTCAATTGCACTTTTCCAGTGCTCATAGCCCTTCGTCAGTTTGATACTAGCAATGATTTTCATTCTGTTTCATCTTACATGTGTAACTGAGATGGCAACTTACGTTAGCTAGGATGTAAGATTTCATAATATCACCCAGATGGTAGTCAAGAGGGAAGTAGCCTTTTCAGGTGAGCTAGCTTTGATAAGCTGTTCACAAAGGGATTAGGAGGACGTGAGATGTATTAATAAAGAAAGTGTCTGAACAGAAAAAGGATTTGTTGAATTTATGAAAAACTATCCTATGTTTAAAGAATTCTTGAATTGAACGTCTCAATTGGAAACTGTAACCAAGGCCAGAGAGTGCTACGTTACCGACGGCTTAGATTTGTACTCTGCAACTACCACGAATAAACAAAGGACAGCACATGAAGACGGTTCAGTGGGGCATCATTGGTCCCGGTTCAATTGCAGCTAATTTTGCACAAGGCTTGGCGGAGTGTAATCATGGAACGCTTTGCGCTATAGCTAGTCGTGATGTGGAACGCTGCAAGGCCTTTGGAGAGCGCTTTTTGGTGCGATCTGAAGGTTGGTTTAACAGTTATGACGACCTCTTAGCCACACCCCAGGTTGAGGCAGTCTACATTGCCACACCGCATCCGTTTCATGCGGATTTGGTGATTCGAGCTCTGCGAGCTGGCAAGCATGTAGTCGTTGAAAAGCCGGCCGGTCTGATCCCTGGAGAGGTCGTCGCCATTACTGACGTTGCCAAGGAAACCGGACGCTTCTTCATGGAAGGATTCATGTACCGCTGCCATCCCCAGATTAAGCGCTTAGTAGAATTAATTGGAAGTGGTGAGATCGGGAAGGTTCACCACATTGAGGCGAGTTTTGGTTTTGCTTCGACCTATAATCCTGCATCACGTCTGGATAATCCTGAGTTGGCTGGAGGAGCCATTCTAGACGTGGGTGTCTATCCAGTTTCCTTCGCTCGGCTGGTCGCCGGAGCAGCCCAAGGGTTACCATTTGCTGAGCCAAATGAGATCCAGGGAATTGGTTCCCTAGGTCCACTGGGTGTTGATGAAACGGCCCACGCACTCCTCAAGTTTGATCAAGACATCACTGCCAGTTGTGCTACATCAATCCGAAGAGCCATGGACAATTCGGCAACTGTGATCGGTAGCAAGGGACGCATCCACCTGCCGAATCCCTGGATACCCGGGCGTGATGCCGGTCCTTCGGATGCGATCATTGAGATTGAGGTAGCTGGGGAGAAGCGCGTGGAGCAGCTTAAGGATCTTCGGATTCTTTTTGCTCATGAAGCAGAACTAGCCAGCTGTGCCATCCTTGATGGACTAACGGAAGCCCCAAGCCCAGCACCAAATCTATCGGACAGTGTGGGTAACGCTCGTCTCATTGCAACCTGGCGGGAAGCCACCGGTTACAAACTCCATGGAGAGAATCCATCTCACATTCGAAGCCTGAACGGTACTCTGCCATTTAATCTTCCCGCGATTCCACGTGTCGGAATTCCTGGCATGACCGGAGAAATCAGCGCGTTGATCATGGGCTGTGACAACCGAGACACCCTCGATGAAGGTGCGATTGTTTGGGACGCTTGGTGGGAGGCAGGTGGAAATGGTTTTGATACGGGTTTCATCTATGGAGGTGGTGTCCATGAAACGGTGCTGGGGCAATGGATGGCGGCCCGTGGAATCACAAAGGAAGCACGTGTTGTCGTCAAGGGCGTGCACAGTCCATACTGCCTGCCAGATGTGATTGCAACCCAGTTAGCCATTTCCCTAGAACGCTTACAGATCGAACGAGCCCCTATTTATATCATGCATCGCGACAATCCTGATGTGCCTGTGGATGAGTTCGTAGATGCTTTGAATACTCTCCACGCCAAGGGTCTGATTGAGACCTTTGGTGGTTCAAACTGGTCAGTGGTCCGCTTTAAAGAAGCCAACGCCTATGCTGCTTCGAAGGGACTGAAACCTCTGAAAATCCTAAACAACAATCTGTCGCTTGCAGTGATGGAAAAGCCAGTCTGGGATGGTTGCATTACCTCCAACACACCGGAGATGCTTGGCTTTTTGAGGGAGACTGGCACAACACACCTGTCCTGGTCCTCGCAGGCGAGAGGCTATTTTCTGCAACCGGGCCAAGGAACCGCCTTGTCATCGGACACGACTGGAGATGCCTGTTTCTCTTCTGAAGCCAACGCAGAGCGTCGTAGGCGTGCAACTCAACTCGCAGCTGAGCGTGGAGTAAAGGCCCAAAACATTGCTACAGCCTGGGTGTTGGGTCAGCAGTTTCCATCCCTGGCACTTATCGGACCACGCAGTCCCAGTGAGATTGCCACAACCTTACCAGCGATGACAGTATCCCTAAGTACCTCAGAGATTGCCTGGTTGAATCTCGAGAGTAGTGAGCGCTAGGGGACTGCAGAAGTAGAGAGTCGATTCGATAGTCTCACGATGTTCTTGGAAAAGGGAGGATGAGTAGCCTCAATGGGAGGTGCTTCTGGAGCTGTAAGTGGAGAGGTTGTCTGAACCCAACTAGGGCATCGTAGCAAGGGGAAGAGCAATATTGATTGGCCATGGAGATTCGGGCATGAAAGCAGAACCCGCTGGCACTGTTGTTCTCCATTTACCTGCATGCTGCAGGTCGTGCTCAGAATGTGGCTTGACCTTAGTTGGTTTCAGACAAGGCGATATTTTTTACTGGACTGCTGGTACTTGGAGTAGGCTTTCCAGTACTGCCAAGGAAATGAAGACCATACCCACATAGACGGTCCACATTGCAATGTTACGATTGGTTTTATCAGTTTGTCCGTACTGCATGTTGCCTCTTTGGAATTGGTTACTTGGCGCAAAGTGAATGTGCCCATTAACCTATCAAACATTTCAAAGAACTCGGAGGACATCGGGGGGAGACATGGAAAGGAAACTGATGGGCAAGTAGGAGGTTAGTTTTGCTTCAGAGAAATCAACTCAACAACTCTGATTGGAGGTGAAAACAAATGACGAAGGGAGAAGCCTTTGACAAGGCATGGCGACAAGCTATTCAGAAAGGGGATTTTGCTTTGTATGATGAAATCGTGCACCCGGATTATGAGTCAGTGAATTATGGTGTGAAGTTAGATAAGAACATGAGCAAACGTGTTTTATTGAAACGCAAAGGCAAGGTGATCATGGGTCCTTATCAAGTTCTCTATGAAAATCATGAATTCTTATGCATTCAGCGGTTTTCAAGAGTCAACAAGTATGTGTTCATCTCAATGCTCTCTGCGGTGAGTTATAAGTTAGGGAAGGTGATTGGCCAACAAACCATGCGAGAACAGTTGGATTATGATCCAAGTGAAGGGCAGGATTGGAACTGGAAAGACTACGAGTAATTGGTACGTGAAACTATGAACAAACGAATCTTGCCCTCCCTGTTCTTGGCAATACTTAGCTCACAAGTTTTTGGATATGAAGAAGAAGACTTGGACAAGTTTTTGAGGACCAATCAATGTGTCAATTGTGATCTTGCTCTAGCGGAACTAACAGGTAGGGATCTAAGCAAAGCCAGTTTGAGAGAAGCCGATCTGTTTGGGGTCAAGCTAAGCAGAGCCAATCTGAATGAGGCTGAACTCGTGGAAGTGAATTTGATTGAAGCCGACCTGAGTCAAACTAATTTGAGGGATGCCAACCTGAGTAGAGCTGATCTGTGGGGAGCTATCCTTGTCGGAGCCGACCTGCGAGGTGTAAAGCTGGATGGAGCTGTATTAGATTATGCCGATCTGGAACAGGTCAAATTCTGTAATACCTCCATGCCGGATGGATCTTTCAGAAACGATGACTGCTAGCTGCGTCACAATCCTAAATTACTAATGCCGAAAAATACAGATTCATCCAAATATCTTGAGCTTCCACACTCCAAGGCCTACCAGCGTCATCGCTTTGAAGAGATCCAGCATGGACGGACTTTTGTTGATCGACACTACTATCGTGTTTTGATTGAATCGATGGTCGTTGATCTCTATGGCCCGAAACAGAAGCAGCTCAAAATATTAGAAGAGGCCTGGTCAGCTTCAGAAATTTCTGAGGTCAATGATTTTGGCTAACCCTAAAGAATTCGAGAAAGGAAAAAATAATGAAAGTAGGTATCACTGGAGCAGATGGAACAATTGGAACTGTCTTGCGCAATGGTTTGTCGGGACAACACAAGTTAAAATCATTTACTCTTAAAGAAAATCAGGAACTTGGTTCTACAAAAATTGATCTATCCAAAAGTGCTGAAGTTGGCAGCAAGTTTTCTGGTCTGGATGCATTGATTCATCTGGCAGCAGATCCAAGTCCCGATGCACCCTGGGAAAGTGTCCAGCCAAATAATATTGAAGCAACCTACAATGTCTTCAATGAGTGCATGAGAGCTGGCGTTTGTAAGGTTATTTTTGCCAGTACGAATCACACTCAACATGGAGATACTCTCTTAACTACGACAGAGACCCTAGATCCCTCCAAGAATAAAATTCTTTCACTATCAGATCCGACCAACCCAGATTCCTTGTACGCGGTTTCGAAGTTATTTGGTGAGAATTTAGGGAAGTACTTCTCTGAAAAATACGGAATTCAATTTGTTGGGCTCAGAATCGGCTGGGTGGTCAAAGGCAATGATCCCACGATTATGCAGGGCACTCCCTCAGAAGATTATATGAGAGCCATGTACTTAAGTCACCGGGATTGTGTGTATGCTTTTGAGAAAGCATTGGAAGTGGATAAAAAATATTTACTTGCTTACGCCATCAGCAATAACTCCAGAAAAGTCTTCGAACTCACAGAGACAATCAATTCTCTTGATTTTCATCCGGTTGATGATGCTGAAACATTTTTCTGAAAAAGCCGTTGATCGCCCTTTCTGCAGAGCTTGATTCAGTGAAATCAACTGTGCCTGTCAGGATTCCAAGCGTAGCCTGCTGATTCATAAGTTTCCTTGAGAGGCACTAGATGGTCGATATCCAATTGGTTGGCATCAGTGATCGTCTTGCCAGAGTATGAATCCATTCCAATTGCCAGATATAACTCTGCAGCCTCTATTCGTCTTAAGTGCAACTGGCTAGAGAGACTCAGTAATCAGCACCTCATACCAGGCATTTTGACAGTCTTTGTCTTCATCCACCTAGTGCTTTCACGCCTTGCGATTATAAGTTGGACACTCTGCAAAGGAATGGGCTGGGATCAGTAGCAGAACCAGTAATAACCAAAGATTTGTGATTTTCATGATTCCTTCGGTAAAGAAAGTCTACGC
>NYTS01000003.1 GCA_002683655.1 Deltaproteobacteria bacterium | reverse complement strand
AAGGAGAACTCGAATGACCCTACGCTTTCCCTTTGTTGCCATCGTTGGGTTGGCACTGGCCAAACGCTCACTGATCTATCACACCCTTGATCCAAGACTGGGTGGAATTTTATTGCAAGGGCATCGCGGCTGTGCGAAAAGCACCCTGGCCCGAGCGTTTACCGATCTGCTACAAACTAGCAGCAAGGACACTGCTCCTTTTGTTGAGGTGCCGTTAGGAACCACGGAGGATCGCCTGCTCGGATCAGTCAATGCTGGCAATCTGGTCGAACAAGGTCAGTGGCAACTACAACTAGGTTTGATGGCACAGGCCGATGGAGGAGTTCTCTACATCGATGAAGTCAACCTACTCCCAGACCATCTGACTGATTCCCTGCTGGATGCAGCCGTCAGCGGCAAGCAACAGGTCGAACGGGATGGATTATCAGCCAAATTGAAAGCACGCTTCATCCTTGTAGGTTCGATGAACCCTGAAGAAGGTGAACTACGTCCTCAACTGCAGGACCGCTTTGCTCACAAGCTATTGATCCAGGACAACTTTGAGGTCCCAGAACGGATGGAGATTGTCCGACGCAGAATGGAGTTCGAAGATGATCCCGAGAAGTTTGCTAAGACTTGGCAGGCCGAGACGCAGGAGATCTTACGAAAATTAGCTACCGCCAGGAATCTGCTCCCACTTGTGGTGATTCCGGAGATGCTCCGGATCCAAATTGCTGAAAAAGCAAAGGAACTGAAGCTTGAAGGACTACGCACTGAGTTGGCGGTCTTACGCACGGCCCGCTGTGCAGCCGCATGGCAGGGCAGTCAAACGCTGACTGAGGATCATGTGCAAGAAGCCTGGGAGTTGTGCCTTGGGCAGTCTATCTCCCAGATTGATCCGCCAAGTCCGCCCACCGAGCAACAGCCCCCCAATCAACAACTTCCACCGCGCCCGAAGTGGCAGACCTCTCGACAACCCCAAGGTGCTCGGCCTGATCCAATCTCCCTACGAACCGAGTTACAGACCAAGAAGAATGATATCGTCTGGCAAGCATCACAGTCGATGTTGGGGCCACCACCACCATTGAGAAATTCTGCACAACAAGGGAGAAGACCGGACTGGCTGGCAACCTTGCGCAAATCCTGGCGAGGTTTGAATAATTCTCCTGTTTGGCAACTGCAATATGTTCACACTCAGCGCCGTCGCTTCTGGTGGCTGCTTGTCGATGCAAGTCGCTCGACTGGGAGTAAAGACTTTCTTGCCCTTGTCAGGAATCAACTTGTCCAATTGACTCAGCGGTGTCGCGCAGACCGCTTTCACCTCATGGTGCTACAATCGGGTGAGAGTCTCTGCTTGGGTCGAAAGATGAGTGCCATCGAGACAGAGAGGAGACTTCTGGAACTACGGGAAGCTGCTGGTGGCAGCTCCTTGTCCAAATTGCTGCACCAGTCCCAGGTTGCTCTTAGATGGAGTAGAGTTGGTCCCAAAGATCGGTTGATCTTCGCATCCGATGGCCTGTTTGAGGTCACTAGAAGTAGTGTAACTAAAGAACAATCAAAGTTACGTCATCATTGGCAACAGTTACTCTGTTCAGGAATTACCTGTCAATGGTGGCATCCAGACAGCGTAGCCGGTCTGGGAAATTGGGTGGAAGAGTTATCGAAAGGGCTTCGCTTGACGACCATGCGGTTGGAGGCGGGATGAACAAGAAAGTTCAACACCTTTCGACAGACAAAAAAAAGGTCTCTGATCATCATCAGAATATCGATCCTGACGAAGTTATTGATCTCAGCACGCGCATTCCAGTGCTGCGAACCCCGATTGCCTCAGAAGTGTTGACAGAGGCCACCCGCAGTCTTCCTGAACCTTACGCCCAGACATTGAGGGAAGCCCTCGCTGAGCAGTGGAGAATTCCTGAGCAACACGTAGTTTGTTGCCCCAGCACCTCCGAGGCGTACCTGGCCATCGCCGAGTACTTCAGACAGACTTCTGTGTTGTTGCCCCGGCCTTGTTCCTCTGCCTACGAATGGGGAACCATCTTATGCCGATTACGTCAAATTTCTTTTGATCTGAGGCAGGAAGAGGATTTTCAATTCAATGAAAGCCAACTCAAAAATGAGTTATCTTCTGTGGCTTTGGTGATGGTGGGTAATCCACACAACCCAACCGGCCAGTATTTTTCCAGAAAAAATTTATTGTTACTCATTGATGATAATCCACAAACCTGCTTCATGATTGATGAGTCAGATCTTGCCTTGGTGGATCTGGATTCATCTAACAGCTTGGTCCCCACGATTCGTCCCAATCTGATCGTGTTAAGAACATTGGCTGAATCCCACGGCTGGCCTGGGCTAGGCCCAAGTTACTTGGTTACAGGTAATCTGGATCTACTCAGAGTTCTTGCAAAAAGATTTTCTGCTACTTCAATTCCTGGATGGCTCCAGCAAATCGGCTTGAAACTAGTTCATCAGGAGCCAAAGATTCAGCGTGAGAAACTTAATGATCTACGCAAGAGAATCCTGCCTCAATTACAATGTCACTCCCGCCTCAAGATCATTCCTGGCAACGCTCCTTACAGTCTCTTTGAGATCACCTCAGAGTTATTCGCTTCTCTGAGGGAACAATGCTCTGCAAAAAATCTCACAATGCGTTGGGGCGAGCATTACTCCGGTTTAACTGAGAACCATCTACGGATTTCGCTTCAACATCACGAGGGCCTTCAGCGATTTCTCTCCGTCCTGAAGCAATTGGAGCGTTGAGTCTTGGCCAAAGCATTAATGCTGCAGGGAACAGGTTCTGGAGTAGGCAAAAGTCTTCTCTGTGCCGGCCTCTGTCGTCTACTTGCAAGACGTGGTGTTCGGGTAGCTCCCTTCAAAGCACAGAATATGGCGTTGAACTCAGGAGTCACTCGCTCTGGAGAGGAGATGGGACGTGCTCAGGTTCTGCAGGCTCAAGCTGCTGGATTGGAACCGGATGTGCGGATGAATCCGATCTTGCTCAAACCCCAAGGACAGGGACGATCCCAGCTCGTGCGCCTAGGCAAGGCCATTGGGAACTACACTTATCGCGATTACTATCAACTGGCAGAAGAAAACTTCAAGATTGTCCGGAAGGTTTATGATGACCTGTCCCGTGATTTCGAGTTGCTGATTCTTGAAGGAGCAGGTAGTCCTGCTGAGATCAACCTTCAACAGACCGACCTTTCAAACATGCGGATGGCTCACCATGCCAACGCCCGGGTTTTATTGGTGGGGGATATTGATCATGGAGGAGTCTTCGCTTGGCTGAAGGGGACTTATGACCTGATCCAGGAAGAGTATCGCCCATTGCTTTATGGCTGCCTAATTAACAAGTTCCGTGGAGATTACACTTTACTCGAACCAGGCATCCGGCTTTTTGAGGAACAGGTCCCGCTACCGGTACTAGGTACCATTCCCTACGATTCCTTCCAACTTGACGAGGAGGATTCTCAGCAGATCCGTTCAACTCCGTGTGAAGACGCATCCCTGCGAATTCATGTCGTCCACTTACCGCAACTCTCGAATTTTACCGACTTTGCTCCACTACAGCGTCAACCAGATATTTCTCTAGAATATGTGGAGAAGCCCCCAAATGGCCGACTGCCGGACGTGTTGATCCTGCCAGGCAGCAAAAATACATTGTCCGATTTGCAAATTCTCCGAGAAAGAGGATGGGAAAACTGGATTCGTCAGCATCTGGGAAGCTTCCTGCTGGCAGGAATCTGTGGCGGGTTCCAGATGCTAGGAGGTTGGATTACTGATCCTGAAGGAATTGAAGGTACAATTGATGGTGCACCTGGTCTGGGAGTCCTTCCGTTACGAACTGAGATGGTGGCTACCAAGATTCTGCAGCGAGCTGAATACAAGGGTCAGGAAATTCTCAAAGGACTTAAAGTGAGTGGCTACGAAATTCATTCAGGAAGATCCCAACTACAGCGAGCAAAATGGATGGATTTGTTGGAGCCACCAGGATTGTGTGTCTGGGATGAAAAGCAGAAAATTCTAGGAACTTATCTGCACGGCATCTTCGATATAGGTGAGGTGGCGAACCGATTGTTGCAGCTTACTGGCAAGCAAATTAAGCCCATTCCGGATCATGCACAGGAAAATTTGCGAGAGTTGGATCGATTGGCTGACTTGATTGAGCGTTACTGTAACTTGTCGAGGATTCTTGACGGGCTTTGCTGAATTCACCCTTACCAGTTGGGTGACTTCTCTGCTATTGCTCTGGTCAATATTCCTTTTAGATCTTTGGTTCGGAGATCCCGTTTATCGATTTCATCCAATTCGGTTGATTGGCTCCTTGCTGGGTTACCTGGAGCGATGGCTCTTTGCCAGAGGATGGAATGGTTACAAGGGAGGCATCCTGCTTGGTCTGCTGCTTTTAGGGATTGTCTTGGGATGTTACTTCATTTTGCAAAAACTTTTCGGCAGCTTACATTCCGTCCTCAGTTGGAGTCTGGATGTCTTTCTGGGTTACAGTCTACTGGCCCTGCGAGATTTGGAGATACATGGGTTACGCGTTTGGCAAGCTACTGCCGATGGCAATTTGATGAAAGCCCGGGAGGAAGTATCCCAACTGGTGGGACGAGATGTAGAGTTACTTGATCTCGCAGGTTGTAACCGAGCAACTTTGGAAAGTCTTAGCGAAAACCTGTCTGACGGAGTTGTTTCTCCCTTAGTCTGGCTGACTTTGGGAGGCATTCCAGGCATGCTTGCCTTCAAGGTAATCAGCACTATGGATTCAATGGTCGGCTATCGTAATGAGCGCTACCTGCACTTTGGCTGGTTTGGAGCAAGAGTGGATGATCTAATGAATTGGATGCCGGCTCGGTTGGCCTGGTTGCTGTTAAGTATTTCGGCTTGGATTCTGCCGGGCTACGATGCCCGTATGGCATGGTTGATTGGGTTGTCTCAACATCAAGATATGCCCGGGCCCAACGCTGGTTGGGGACAAGCTGCATCAGCGGGTGCACTGCGTGTTCGGCTAGTGGGTAAAAAATGGAAAAATGGCAGACTTCAACACAACGCCTGGCTGGGTCATCCTGATGACTCTACCGAGGTTAGTGCCAACTTCATTCCAAGAATAATTTGTCTGAATCGATACGCTACACTGTTACTTCTGGTAATCCTCAGCCTATTGATTGCTATTTTTAACTGAAATTATTGACTCCATCGAACCAATGGAATTACAAGTTCTTGTGCGCAAGTTACAGGACTGGGAAGATCGACTAGAAGAGCAACGGCGCGAACTTGAGCAGGAAGAGTGGAACTCTTTGCAGCAAGTCCCTGAAGCCAAAGAGCGCCTGTTAGATCCTGAGGAATTGGAAGAAATCGCTGACCAATTTCGTCAACAACGCACAAAGGTGCTTCCAAGATTTCAACGAGCCTATGAACGCTCAAAGCAACGTTTGGAAGGGCAACTGGGATTACTCTATGCCGGATTTCTAAATGATTTCCAAGAGGAACTGCAAAAGTTACCTGCTTCAGAATTGCGGGAATCACTCAGTGAAGATCTACGGCGCGACACCCTTCAATGAGTTCACCTATGCTGACCAAGCTGGCTCAAGGATTTCTACTGCTTCAGGGTATCGCATTTTTTGTTCTCGGAGTTTGGTTTCTGATTGAACCCACAACCATGGCTAGTACGATTGGTCTGGTACCCGAAAGCCCAGCTGGATTAGCTGAATTACGGGCTGTTTACGGGGGCCTGGAAATCGCCTTGGGGATTTTTCTAGTAGTCACAAGTTTTCGGGCAAACTGGTCAGGAATTGGGCTTTGGTTACTTCTTTCGTGTTATGGAGGAATCACTGCAGGGCGTATTGCCGGGATTCTGCTTGATCAACCAGATGACACTTTCACCCTTCAATTGCTTGGTTTTGAAGCGTGTAGCTTACTGATTACGATTTTGTTGGTTTTTGGACAAAAGCTCAGGTTTTGACTTCCCGATGACAAAAAGCTTGCTTGCAGTAGAGGCTTTTGTTATTTTGATAGATTGTTATTTTTCCAAGCCACTTGACACTTCCCTTAAGCATAGTGGGCATCAGTGACCCTGCCAGACGCTGAAGAAACCTGCTGCAACCACGGTCTCTCCCCTCTGCCGATACTTGGTGTTTCCCCCGATTTGCTGACCAACCAAGTTGGAAAACTGTCATGGCCCAATCCCATACCTCACGCGAGCCAGTATAACTGTTATGGATGCGGCATCTCAGAAAATTCTTCAGAATACACGTAATATCGGTATTTCGGCACACATCGACAGCGGAAAGACGACTCTGACAGAGCGCGTTCTTTTCTATGCTGGGCGAATTCACAAAATCGAGGAAGTCCGCGGTGGTGGTGCCGGCGCAACGATGGACCACATGGACCTCGAACGCGAAAAAGGAATCACTATCACCTCTGCAGCCACTACAGTGCAGTGGCAAGACAAGAAGATAAACATCATTGACACTCCTGGACACGTGGACTTCACCGTAGAAGTAGAGCGTTCACTACGTGTCTTAGATGGTGCCATTCTAGTGCTGTGTGGTGTCTCTGGTGTGCAATCGCAGTCCATCACGGTAGACCGACAGATGAAGCGCTACAAGGTACCCAGATTAGCCTTCATCAACAAGTTGGACCGGATGGGTGCAAATCCTTGGAGAGGAATCCAGGGAATACGCGATGTCCTCGGCTTGAACGCGGTTGCCATGCAACTCCCCATTGGTCTGGAAGAGAATCATGATGGGGTGGTGGACCTTGTTACCATGACGGCCTGCTTCTTTGATGGAGACAATGGCGAGACTGTGCGGGAAGAAGAGATCCCTGCAGACATGGCTGATGAAGCCCAAGAGAAGCGCCAGGAAATGCTGGAAGCCGTCTCGATGTTTGATGAGCAAATGATGGAAGATTTGCTGGAAGAAAAAGAAATTACGGAAGAGGCCATTCATGAAGCGATCAAGAAGGGTGTAAACAGCCTTGAATTTGTTCCAGTCTATCTTGGTTCAGCCTTCAAAAATCGAGGTGTGCAGAAACTATTGGACGCAGTAAACACCTACTTGCCATCTCCACTGGAAGCTTCCGCCAATGTGGCCACCGTCGTCAAAGGGGGTGATGAGGAGCAGGAAAAAGTGGAGTTGAAATGCGATCCAGATAGAGATCTTGTCGCCATGGCCTTCAAACTGACAGAAGAGCAGTTTGGTCAATTGACTTACACCCGCATTTATCAGGGCCGTCTGCGCAAGGGCGATCAGGTTGTCAACTCGCGTACTGGAAGAAAACTCCGAGTTGGCCGGATGGTGCGTATGCACTCTAACGATCGTGAGAATATTGACGTTGCCGAGGCTGGAGATATTGTTGCGATGGTAGGTGTGGATTGTGCCTCTGGAGACACCTTCTGTGGAGGAGATACACGAGTCGCTTGTGAATCTATTTTTGTCCCTGACCCAGTAATTTCACTGGCTGTCAAAGGCAAAGATAACGATGCACACATGCGAATGAGCAAGGCACTCTCCCGCTTCATGCGTGAAGATCCAACCTTCCGAGTTTCCTCAGATGAAGAATCTGGCGAAACTATCATTTCTGGAATGGGTGAGCTTCACCTCGATATCTACATTGAGCGGATGAAGCGCGAATACAATGCTGACGTTATCGTGGGAGCCCCTCAAGTTAACTACCGTGAAGCAATCACGGCTGCAGCGGACTTCGACTATCTACACAAAAAGCAGACTGGTGGTTCTGGTCAGTATGCCGGTGTTAGCGGAAAGATTGAGCCACTTCCAGATAACAGTGAAGATCCCTTCGAATTTATCAACAGCATCTTCGGCGGTGCTATTCCCGCAGAACACATCCCCGCATGTGAAAAGGGCTTTCAGGATGTGATGATCAAGGGGCCTATCGCAGCATTCCCGATGGTGAACATTAAAGTCACCCTGACTGATGGTAAGTATCATGATGTGGACTCCAGTGACCTGGCCTATCGCCTCGCCTCACGACAAGCGATGAAGCAAGCGGTCAACAAGGCTCAGCCTATTCTTCTCGAGCCAATCATGAAGGTCGAAGTAGAGACACCAAGTGACTACCAAGGTTCTGTGATCGGAGACTTGAGTTCTCGACGCGGCGTCATTTATGGTTCAGAGGTGCAAGGAGACGAAACGGTCATTCTTGCTGGAGTGCCATTGAGTGAGATGTTCGGCTATGCGACAGAACTTCGTTCGATGACTGCCGGCAAGGCACAATATTCAATGGAGTTTGAGAAGTACACAGCTTGTCCATCCTTCATTCAAGAGAAAGTAATGAAGGAACGTGCCGAGAAGCTTCGCGACGAAGACGATTGATCCTAAGCAGGGTGCTTGGTTCCGCAAGCACCCTGACTTCCTGCCTCCCCCCTGCCGTTCTTTCCAAATTCCCTGCGGAGAAATCTGATGAGTGTCGTAACACAAGACATCCTCGATATTGTGCAAAACCAGCAGCGCTGGCGTCGTCAGGAATGTATCAATCTCATTGCTAGTGAGAATGTTCAGTCCCCTGCCGTTCAACAAATCGAAGGCAATGACTTCATGTGTCGCTACGCAGAAGGACACCCCAACACCCCAGAAGCCGATCAGCGATATTATGAGGGAACTCGTTTCATTGATGAGGTAGAGGCTCTGGCAACCAGGGAAATGGTTGAACTAGCGGGATGCCAGCAGGCAGATGTTCGGCCAATCAGCGGTAACCAGGCCAACACAGCTGTTGCACTGGCATTGTTACGAGGTGGAGATACGGTTCTCTGTAACTCTATCGATGTTGGAGGCCACATAAGCCATAATCCGATTGGGGTTTTTGGCCGGCGAATTCAAGTGCGTGGACAGGTGCTGGCTTTACAGAAAGAAAATTCGATCAACATGGCTTTTTGGCCTACAAAGCCAGATGGATACCACTTAGATGGACCTGCCTGTGTAGATCTGGTGGAGCAAAAGCGGCCACAGTTGGTGATTCTTGGCAAGAGTATGTTCCTCTTTCCAGAACCAGTGGGTCAAGTTGCAGAAGTCTGTCGAGCCCATGGTATTCCAGTACTTTACGACGCGGCTCATGTTTTGGGACTGATTCTGGGAGGACAGTTCCAGCAACCATTTGCCGAAGGCGTACATCTGATCACAGCAAGTACACACAAGACCTTTCCGGGACCACAACGAGGAGTCATTCTTGGCAACATGACTTCACCAGAAGAATTGAAATGGTGGAGCAGTGTGGATCGTGGAGTGATGCCAGGATCTTCCAGTAACCACCACCTGCATACGATCCCCGGACTAGCCCTGACAATTCGAGAAATGAAGGTGCATGGAAAAAACTATGCCGCCGATATTATTCGAAACGCACAAGCCCTTGGAAGTGCGCTAGATACAGCTGGAGTTCCAGTGGAGGCGAAAGAGTTTGGATTTACACAGAGCCACCAGATTGCGATTAACGTTTCTTCGTTTGGACCAGGGAAGGAAATTGCTCGACGACTTGCTGAAAGCAACATCATCAGCAATTACAACATGCTCCCTGGAGATCAGGATCCTCGCAACCCTTCCGGTCTACGAATCGGTGTACAAGAGATGACTCGTTGGGGCATGGGGCCCGAACAAATGGGGGAGTTGGCAGAGTTGATGACTGCAGTAATTGCCAAACAAAAATCTGTGACCAATGAAGTAATCCAACTTCGCTCCCGTTTCAGCGAAGTCCGCTACTGCTAAAGGATTCTGCTTTCATCACCATACAGAGCTGAGATTGGCTAGGTCAGTCACGGCTCTCACCTTTGTTCGAATCAAATAACACTCTCAGAGATTTTGAAACGCAACCAGAATAGCGTCTTCTATTCCCTGGAACTGTTTTTCTGTGCTGGGAAACGGAGATCGAAGAAGAAGAGAGAAATGAGGGAGGAGGCCGGAGCCTGAAGGTTATCAGGCTCCTGTGGGGTCAGCTTAGAAAGACGAATTTTCAATCAATCCAAGAACGGTTCGCGGAACCTGATTGGCTTGAGCGATCATGGCGGTATTCGCCGAGAGCATGATCTGATCACCAGTCAACTGGGACATCTGCTGGGCCACATCGGCATCTCGAATAGTTGACTCTGCGCTGGTCAGATTTTCCTCTGCGATTCGGAGACTGTTCAGATTACTTTCCAGAGCATTCTTCTGGAACGCCCCAAGATCAGCTCGTAGTGTTGAAATTTGATCAATTGCAGCGTCCACAACTTTATTAGAGTCCTGAGCTCCCTGTGAGGTTGTCACATCAATGTCTGTAAGGCTTTGAAACCCACTATTGTTCTCTATTCCTTGACCAAGCATGTTGGCTTTCACGTTCTTCAAGGATAGCCGCTCACTTTGTCCAGCATTAGGCCCCAGCTGAAACTCATTCGAGAACTGAGCTACGTGAACATATCCTTCTGGGCCACCACCAACGACTTCCTCGTTGGATTCCTCAATAAACTCAGTCCCAACCTGAACACCGCGCTGATCTAATACTGGCACTTCCTTCAAGCCAATCTCTCGCTCATACGCCACTGTGACTCCACTGGCTTTTGTACCATCAATCGCCGTCAGGAACTGACCATCACCCATCGCAATTTGACCAGCGATCGTTCCTTCTACATTTTTGCCAGCTTTGGAGAAAGAAGCCACATTTGCTTCCTCAGAACCAATACCAGCGATAGAACTTGTCACTGAGAAAATAGCTTTGTCCCCAAAATCGTTGTGGCGAACTGTCAGTAACCCATTAGGATCCATGAAGGCGTGCAGTGCCAATCCTGCTTCATCAATTGCAGATTGAAGCCGATTAACAACGATAGTTCGAATATCACGTGACATATCCTCAGGAGGGAATCTCTGGGGATTTTCTATGGCGTTTTTGCGAATCTTTTCAATCTCTACTTTAAAATCCCCAAAGCGAGTGTCAATGGTAGCATTCTTACCCCCTTCATTCAGGAAGAGCACTAAGCCTTCTCCCATATTTTCAACATTAATCGGAATGGTCCCCTTCTTTTCAGCTCGAGTTGCCACCTGAGTAATATCAATTTCAAACCCATCTTCAGGAGACATGTTGGTGTAGGCCTCTGCTGAAATGAAACGAAGATTTTCACCAACGGTTGTTCCGTTGACGCCCATCGATCCATCTAAAAGGTTTTTCGTTCCCCAGACCGTGTTTTTCGCAATTCGATCCAGCGAGCTCAACAGATGTTCAATCTCTTGCTGATCTGCGGCAAGCATCTGTTTGTCATTGGTGGCTTCGTTAGCAGCGTGAACCGTTAGTTGCTTTAGTCGAAGCAAAATGCTGCTGATCTCGTTCAAAGCACCTTCAGCGGTCTGAACAATCGAAACAGACAGCGATGCGTTCTCGTGTGCTTGCTGCAAACCAATGATTCGTCCCCTCATTCTTTCAGAGGCAATCAAATTCGCGGGGCTGTCTGCACCAGAGTTGATACTGAGTCCCGAACTTAACTTCTGCAATGAATCCTTAACACGATCCATCGTGTTACCTGCATGGCGCAGTGAATTAAGTGAGGAAATGTTGTGCTTGATGCGCATGGCCTGACTCCAGGGTGAATGTTACGGTGAACAATCCAAAATGTTCTATGTTCCTGTTATCGACAGCTTGCTGAAGAACTTTAGCCTGAATTTCAAAAAATTTATGTGGTTTGGAGGTTTGACAGCTTTGTCTGTGGTGGTCGTTTAGAGTTTGATTGATTCAAACAGAAACTGAGGGATCTTCGTGCTCCAGTAATTTGAATGCTATCAAGCCTAGGGCTGAACTGGAATCATCCACTTGTGCTTGGCGTAGTAATTTCATTTTCTGATTTTTCACTCTTAGCAGAGTGTGTTTTTCATGAAAAAGCTTGTTCCACCTTATCTCTTCATAATGGTCATCTCCTTCAGAAGATACCAAAAACAGCCTTGCGATGAACTCAACTCTAAAGTTCAGCTATGACCTCGGAACTATCTTTGCGCTTAGTGGAACTGCCCTGATATGGTTTATAGGGATTGGGGGGAGAGATCTTTATATACTTCCTTTGATCTGCTGGTTGCCCTTTGCAGGGTGGCGTTTGTGGCAAGATAAGAGCGTTTTCACGATCAACTGGCCATCGGAAAGACCAATCAATCAGGCCCTCGTGTATGGGAAGTGGGCTCTTGGAATATTTTTTCTGCTTTGTTGCTTACGAGCTACGCTGTGCTATCTGAGCTTCCAATGGAGCATCTGGGATTCCGGTATTTTCAGCAACATTATCTATAATATTTCTCAGGGAGAATTGAGGTGGTCTCACTACGAAGTCCATCCCTGGGCTGACCATTTCACACCCTCAATCGGCATCCTGGCTCCTTTTTTCTGGATCTATCCGCACTTTATCTGGGTGGTTCTAGCAAAAATCCTCTCATACACTTTAGTACCTTTGGGGTTCTGGCAACTTGCCAAATATCTGAACCAACAAGTTGAAAGAGCTATTGTTCTAACCCTGTTGGTCAGTTCAGCCTGGTTACTCTGGTACAAACCAACAGTGGCCAGTCTATGGTACGAGTGGCAACCCTCCTGTTTGGCACCTCCGGTTATTGTCTTCTGTTTCCTGTGGCTTGAGAAAAAAGAGTGGTTCAAATTCAGCCTAGGACTTCTGTTCTTACTTGGATTAAAAGAGCACATGGGGATTGTGCCACTCGGATTTGGTTGTTACTTGGTTTTGCAAAGAAAAGAGCAGTTCTGGACTGGGCTTGTTTTGATTGTCCTCGGACTAACTGCCTTATTCGCGATTATTTATGGCGTAATGCCATTTTTTCGTGGGAATCAACCAAGTTGGTCTGTACCTGCTCTGGACTTCTTAGGGAATATTCCAGGGAAGGTTACCTACAGCTGGAAACTGCTGTTTCCTCTGGCTTTCCTACCTTTGCTCTATTTTCGAATTGGAATTATGGCTGGTCCTGCGATTGGGGTGAATCTGATCGCAGCCCGAGAAGCAATGCGAAGTAACTCTTACCATTATGATGATGTAGCTGGGACGCTGCTATTAATTGCTGTTCTCTTAATTTTAAGCACTCAGGATTGGAAGAAGCATTTGAAATTCATAACAAATAGGACACAACAAATATTTCTAATAGCTTGGTTTGTTGGGACATCCTTCTTGATACCATCTAGTATAGGTCAGGAACTCAAAAGTGCTTGGCCGACAGCGGAGCATTTTGAAATACATCAGGAATTGAGCGAGGTTAAAAAGCAGTATCCTCTTGACCATGGAGTTGCTGTCCAAAGTTCGCTAGGGGTTCATTTTCAGCAAAGAGAAGTGAATTACATTGCAGGCTCCAACCAGTATCCATGTGGGGAGAAGCAAGCGGACCAATTTCATCAACTCGCATTGAAAAGGAATTATTGGCTATTGGCGAAGGGAACTAATTCATTTATGGTTGAAAATTTAGATAATTGTGTGCGCAGTTTAGAAGCGAGAGAAGATTTTGAATTAGTTGATGGATATGACTATATTCTTCTTTATGTTAATAACTTATCTAAGTAGATAACTTATGTCTTAGTACCTAATTAGCTTTTTCTTTAATTGATATCTTATTTTCTTAGAAAGAGATGTTCTTATCTTTTCTCCAGTAGTACCATTTACTCCATCAATAATTGGCAACTCTGGCAATAGTTCCCAATTGTAACCCTTACTTAAATTGAAGTGAACAGCTTGTGCTAGCACATGTTCAAAGTAGATTTCTTTTCGATCATCAATTAGCTCAAATTTTGGAAAAAAATCTTCTTCGATAAATCTTTTACTTGCAACAAAAAAACGTGCATCGGCTGTTGAGAGATTTCCCCGTAGATCACAAATTACCTCTGCATCAGTTTGGTTGATCTTCTCC
This sequence comes from Deltaproteobacteria bacterium, assembly GCA_002683655.1. Taxonomy (GTDB): domain Bacteria; phylum SAR324; class SAR324; order SAR324; family NAC60-12; genus JCVI-SCAAA005. The sequence continues at coordinate 104,208 of NYTS01000003.1, read as the reverse complement.
GCTAGCCCTAAAACATTCTTGACCGTATATCGTCCTGTGATTTTAAGTGCCCGTATCCCTTCCTCCTGTAGCCATTTGGATCGAGAAAAGGCTTGCTGAATGATGGAAAGCTCTCCACGGCCTTTACCGTAAGCAGGCCATTCGTTAGATCCGCACTTTTCTAGTAACTCTAATTCAGTTCCCAACTCCTTTGCCTTTTCTTTTAAAGGAACTAAGAATTCTAAGTTGTCTCCAGAATTTTCAGCAAAAATTACCTTCTTAAATACTTTTGATTCCACATAAAACTCCAAAGCACTTAAGTACTGTTGACGACGCTCTGCAGTTGAATTCACTGTAACATTGATGGTGCTGCCAGGATTTGTTGTCGCTGTCAACAGTAGGGGTATGGACATAAACCTAAAATATAGGGCGTTGGCGCCTAAGCATTGTTGAGTTTATGGATGAGTAGTTTCAAAGAAATTTCTAACATCCTTTTGGATTTACTGTAACACAGCATTCTATGGTGCAATCGGGCCAGGTAATGCCTGAGTCGACAATTCAGTGATTCGATCTGAGTAGTAAATATTTTGCCATGGTGATGCAAAACGGTGAGGATCAGATTTTCATAGATTTTGAGAAAATCTGTCCCATATCCCATGGTAGGCAAGCCCTTCCAATGCTTGAAAAGCTTTCTAGCAGTCTTGATCGACCTGCTGCCACAGACAAAGCCAAGCACTTTGCCAATAGTAGAATCCAGCGCTACCCAGATCCAGCATTTGGATTTTTTTAGCGACAAAGCTTTAGAGCTCATCGACCTCAATCAAANAACAGCCCTTCCTCTTGGGTTAGTTGATTGGTACTGCCCAGCAGCCTGGACAAGCCAGCGGGAGAGAGTTTTGTGATGCACCCCGAGGATTCTGCCAATGGCTCTGAGCCCCAGTCCTTCGAGGTATAGCTTTTATGCCTGCTGTTTGAGGGCAGAATTCTTGCCTCTGCGCAGNGTCTGAAAGGTTCGTCGAAAAGCTTGGCAGCGGTAGCGTTGAGCCCCTCGATTNTTACTAAAGAGGATGTAGTCTGGATGAGCGCAGTGAGGACATTGCATCGTTAGATCTCCAAATCGTGGAGATAACTTCATTTGTCAAAACTATGCAATTGCTCCAACGCCAGATTTAGGGGAGAAAATCTAATTGTTGACCAAGCTAACTGGAAAAAGTGAAGAAGTTCGGTTGTCCTCAGTATTTCCTCCAGCAAGCAAATTAGGAAAAGTTATCCATTTTATCGAGCCCCCTTGATAATCATCGAGATCACATCATCTTTGGTGACCTCAGTGGAACGGCAGATTTCCACAATTTCACCATTTTTCAGAATCGCAATACGATCACAGAAATCAAAGACATCATGAATGTCGTGGCTGATTAAGAAGATCCCCACGTCTTGCTTTTTCAGCTGATTAATTAATTCCCCAACCCGGCGAGTCTCCTCGATTCCCAAGGCTGCCGTAGGTTCATCCATTACCAAAACATTGGCCTTGTTGTAAATTGCTCTTCCAATCGCAATCGCCTGACGTTGTCCTCCAGATAAGAACTCTACAGGAACAGTATAGGACTCAATCCGGATTTTGAGTTCCTGCAGCACTCGCTTTGCTTCTTCTCGCATCAAGCTGTTTCTCAAAAAGAAGTAGCGACTTTTCTCATTGCCAAGAAAAAAATTAGCTGTAACATCGAGATTCCCTGCAAGGGCCAAATCCTGGTAGATCGTTTCAATACCCAGATTCCGAGCTACTTTGGGCCCTGCAAGATCAACTGGAGACTTATTGATCAAGATTGTTCCAGAATCCTTTCTAATTGCCCCGGAGAGAATCTTGATCAGGGTAGACTTGCCAGCACCGTTGTGTCCAACAATGCCAACTACCTCATTCTTTTTGAGGTTGATACTCACGTCTTTCAGGGCCTGAACCCCATTGAAACTCTTAGAGATGTTGTTCATCTCTACAATGAAGTCTGCCGGTTCCATCTTCAGACCTGCCTGGTTGATTTACTGAATCGGTCAAAGGCCACCGCTAGAATCAGGATGATGCCAATGATGATTTGCTGAATATAGGAAGAGACATTGAGGAGAACGAGACCATTTTGCAGGACTCCGAATAGAATGGCACCAATGATTGTTCCCAGAATATTCCCAGTACCCCCAAAGAGACTTGTTCCTCCAACCACGACGGCTGCAATTACTGTCAACTCATAGCCCATTCCGGCTACTGCCTCAGCAGAGTTAAGCCTTGCTGACAAGATGAATGCCGAGAGCCCAACGAAAAATCCAGTGATGATGTAGGTGCTGGTGATGATCAGGTCCGTGTTGATACCTGCCAAGCGAGCAGCTTCCGGATTACCACCTACTGAGTAAATGTGACGTCCATAAACCGTATAGCGCAACACGATATGGCAGAGGATGATGAACACTAGAAAGATGATCACAGGAACCGGTACTTCACCGATTTTTCCTTGTCCAATCCAGCGATAGGCGTCATCAAAACCGCTGATTGGGCCCCCATCTGAAACAATCAACGCGGCTCCCCGATATGCTGACAGCCCCCCAAGAGTAACCACAAAGGCAGGTACTTTTAGCTTGGTGATGCACAGCCCATTCAGTGCGCCAGCAAGCAGACCAATCCCAACAGAACCGATCAAGGCCCAATACCAAGGATTCACAAGATCTGCATTAGCTCCCACAGAGAACCTCTCTACCAGGCCTCCCTTGGCGACCACTGCTCCTACCAAACCACACAAGGCAAGCAGTGATCCGACGGACAAATCGATGCCTCGAACAATGATCACGAAAGTCATTCCAAGAGCAATTAGTCCACCGATTGAAATCTGACGCATCACATTGAAAATATTCAAAGGATGCAAAAATCTAGGGTGCAGAAGCGAAAACACAAGAATCAAGAGGATCAGAAAGATGAGAGGAGAAAACAACCCTACGTAGTAGAGAAGGTTCTTTCGATTACTGAGCATGATGGGGAATCAAAGAAGGGAAGAGAGATCTCAATCAAGATCCCTCAGATAGTTTGGAAACTACTTCACCTCGCTAATTCTCTCAGCGTTGCTTTGGTAGTTATTAGAGGTGATGGTGATAGGGTTGAGAGAAATTACCCGGTTGTAGGCTTTCATCTCACTACGCAGGTCATTCACCAGTAGGTTCAAAGCAGTCTTACTTTGACCCCCAGGAAACTGCTCCACTGTGGCCATCAATGAGCCATCACGAACCGCAGCAATCGCTTCTGGAAGAGCATCAAAACCAAGGATTTTAACATCAATCCCACGTGCCTTGACAGCTTCCATCGCACCCAACGCCATATCATCGTTAGCAGCATTGATCACATCCGGAGCGCTACTTAGACCAGTCAGAATGTTTTCTGTAACTGTCATCCCCTGATCTCTAGACCAGTTAGCGGTCTGTTCAGCAACAATTTTGTATTTGCTGTTTCCATCAAGAATGTTGTGCAAACCTCGGTTCCGGTCAATTGCTGGAGATGCACCGGGCTGTCCCTGCAAGTTGACGATGGTCGCTCCATTCGGGAAACGCTCCATGATGAGCCGAGCCTGGGCCTCGCCACCCTTGACGTTATCTGCACCCACGTGTGCATAGATTCCTGGTACACCACCGACGTAGCGGTCTACGGTAACTACCGGAATCCCATTGTCGATTGCTTGCTGCAGCGCAGGAGCCATCGCATTGACATCAATTGGGCTGATTAGAATTCCGTCCACTCCCTGAATAATTGCTGATTCCACATCAGCTGTCTGCTTGGGGACCTTGTTCTGTCCGTCCGCTGCGATGAGCTTGATCCCACCAATTCGCTTAGCTTCCTCATCCAATTGCTTTTGCATGTGCACAAAAAAGGGGAACTCCATGCTGGGCAATGAAGTCATGATCACTAAATCCTTGGCAAATACTCCACTCGCTAGGTACAGCATAGAGGCCATAGTCAGCATCAGTTTACAGAACATTTGGTTGAGTTTCATCAAAACCTCCTCAGAAATTGATTGTAAGAAAAGGGGGAAGCTGACAACTTCCACAACCTTCGCTGCGAACGTATATCATGTCTTACGGGTGAGCAAGTAGATTCGATTAGCCTTNGTCGATATTTTTAGAAAACCAATATTTTTTGGATTTTTTTGACCAACAGGCATTCGGGCGTAAACAGATTTGTCGTGGCCGAAGGATATCATTCATCAAGATTAAGAATTTATCTGGCAAGCAACTATTTAATAAAAAACTTTTAATTTCAATGTAGTGTGCTCTTGATTCTAGTAAGCTCAAGCAATCGCTGTGGGAGCCAAATCTCCGATAGAAGCCTCCAATTCAAGTTGCTGCTCTTTCTCTTTTCTTGTTCTCTGTGGAGGGACAGGAGTGTCGAATTCATAAGCAGGATCTGCTTCCTGTTGTTTGACAACCGCTAACATCTCTTGCCAAGAACTGATCAGGGTGCGAGGTTTGGGCATGTCTTCGGCGACTGCCTCATACAATTTTTTCAGGTTGTAACAGGGAACTGCCGCAAACATGTGATGCTCCAAGTGCCAGTTCATGTGCCAGTACAGAAACTCTGAGATCGGATCCAAGATGATGGTCCTGACNCACTTTCGAAAATCTGAAACATCGCTTCGTAGACCACAGTGCATCGGAGCCCCGACGAAATAGCGTAACCAATTGCCAATGAAGGGATGCAAGNAAACAATCAGAATCAAAATTGGGTAACCGATTAGCACCGCAAATACTGCAAAGCTCAGATGAANAGCGATCAAGTATCTGGCCCAATGCACCGCTTTCAGTCGTTCTTCCGGAAATTCAGCATATAATTCTGTTCCCCACTCGTTGTAAGGATGTTCCATTCGGTCAGCAGCAACTCGAAAAAGCCCACGCATCATTGGAAATAAGCCCCTCGATTCTAATCCGCCCGTGATGTTAAAAGTAAACAACTGAAGCAAATATGAAAACTTCAGCGATGGGGTCTTGGGCAGCACCACTTCTTTATCAGCAATACGATGAAGCGTGAAGCGATGATGATAACTATGACTCATCTTGTAGATGTGGAAATTCTGCAACCCAAGAGTCGAAAAAATCCGCAGAAAGATCTCGTTTAAATGCTTGGTTTTGAAGACCATACCATGACACAACTCATGGTGAGGAGCACTGAAGAATGTCCCCACCGTCCCATGAAGAAAAATCATTAGTAGGAAGCCCAACCAAAGCTGCTCAACTGCAAAATAGAAACTAAGTGAACCAGTGAGCAACCAGAGCCCCAGATGTCCAAGAGCCATCTTAAATCCTTGAAGGTCACTTGGTTTAGAGAGTTCTCGCAAAACGGAAGGATCAATTGGACAGCGATACCACTTGATACGCAGCTCCTTGCGAATTTCGGACATCGGTTTTTGGGCTTGGGCACTCATTGCGAATTTATTGGAGAAAGGTCGTCAAACTTTTAGAATGTTTCATTTTGAATGGCCTTCTGAGGCTCAAAGTCCTCAACTAGAATGGGAACAAGCCCTTTTTAAAGCATCATTGGAAGCATATTTCAACTCTCTTCTTGTAGAAAAGCTTGGCACAGTTCCAGAACCAGTTTTTCCAATCGATTCAGAATTCGAGTTCGTCTTTCCTCTTTTTGCTCAGTTAGATGAAGACCCAAATCAACCTCGTCTGGTTCAAACGAGATCTACGCTTAGAAGATCACGCTGCTTTGGAGCAAGCTTCCAAAGAGAATTTGCCCGTGTTGCTGNTCTTCGTCTTTGAACCCTCGCTTTGGAAAGATCCACATACAGATCTCCGCCATTGGCGCTTTCTCTATGAATCTGTTGTGGATTGCTATCGGCAGTTTCGGGATCGTGGTGCTAAACTCTACCTATTTCATCGCGAGTNTGAAGNAGTCTGGATGTTGTTAGTCGAACAATTTCGTATCAACACCATTTATAGCTATGAAGAAACAGGATTGGAGATCACTTATCGTCGTGACCGCCAGCTCGACCGGTGGTTCGCTGATCATGAAATTCGTTGGGTAGAGTTCCCTTGCAATGGAGTCCAGCGCAGATGTTTGAACCGGGATGGCTGGGACAAGAAGTGGAAAGCTCAGATGAGCCAATCTCAGCATCGAGTGGATTGGTCTGAGTGGCAAGGAGTTGATCTGGATTCTGCATGGTATGCAGAACACAAGGGACCTGAATTGCCAATTGGAGTGAATCAAAGCCACTCCAGCTTTCAATTGGGTGGTGANATACAAGCGCAGTTCGCCCTGCGTCAATTTCTCCAAGGAGGTGGGCATGGCTACTCAAGGCATATTTCCAAACCACTGACTTCTCCTCTACACACCAGTCGTTTAAGTCCATATTTGGCATACGGCTGCCTGTCGATGCGACAGGTGTGGCACGCACTTCAGCAGGTCCAGAATCGCCGTAATTCTTTTCGTGCATTTGAATCTCGCTTGCACTGGCATTGTCACTTCATTCAAAAATTCGAAACCCAACCAAACATTGAGTTCACAGATCTCAATCCAGGCTATAGCAATTTTCCATGGCAGAATGATGAGCAACATCTGCAAGCCTGGCAAAGTGGGCAAACTGGTATCCCCTTGGTGGATGCCTGCATGCGTTGTGTTGCTGCGACAGGCTTTCTCAACTTTAGGATGCGGGCCCTATTAGTTTCCTGCTTGACTCATCTGTTGGGCTTGAATTGGAAGTTAGGGGTGAAACATCTGGCAAGGTATTTTCTTGATTTCGAACCTGGAATTCACTATCCCCAGTTTCAAATGCAGGCAGGAGTAACCGGGATTAACACGATCCGCATCTATAATCCCATCAAGCAAGCCTTGGAACACGACGCTGAGGGAAAGTTCATCCAGCAGTGGGTTCCAGAGTTGGCTGAAGTGCCGATGCCTTGGCTTGCTTCACCTTGGGAATTAGGCTGGATTGATCGCAAGTCAATGAACATTACGCTGCCGACAATTTATGAACGACCCATTGTCTTGCCCCAAGTTGCAATGGCTAGAGCTCGACAGCTTTTTTGGACATTCAAGCAATCCAACGAAGTGCGCAGGCATCGGGAGCACATTCTCCAAACACATGTGAGCTCTCCCAATGCAAGACGCCACCAAAGACGCACCAGAAAATCTNGTATTGAGAAGGATAATTTGGTTCAGCAGGAATTTGAGCAGGTTCAGGAAATGGGACGGCTGCCGACTTAATTGGAGGGTTAGGTTATGGTTTGCACATGAGTATTAGGCTCAGGTAATCATCCTCAAAGCTTCGAGCCAAGAATCATGACTTTGAAACATCAGTTTCTCCAGGGATAATTCAACAAATCAATTGGGTAACGGTTCTGGTTGAATCATCCGCTGACTGGCTTTGATGAAATCAACACCTCCCGAGGGAGCGTAGCGTCTTTGGGGATCATTTTGGAAACCAAAGGCTGTTGAAGCATACTGAACAATATAGCTACGGCGTAGACGTTCTGTTTGATTCATTCCGCTGCGGTGCATTGTAAAACTGGAGAAGCAAACAATCGAACCAGCCGGCACTGCCATCAACGAGCCTGATTTTTCTCCAGAGTAACCAACCATTGCGGCTTCATCCTCATCCCACCAGTGCTTCACCAGTTGACCTTCCCCAAACTCATCGAAGGAAAGTACNGAAATGGTTCCATTTTGTACAGACATATCATCCAGAGCAATCCAACAGGTCAGGTAGGGATCATGTAACTCTGCTCCTCCTCGATAGACCGAGTAGCCACTATCCTGATGCCAGGCAAAGCGACTGCGCTGATCTTGCCCTTTGACCACAAATTGCTCATTGTGCAGATAAACGGTCTCGCCTAGAAATCCACAGGAAACATCAGCCATCACATCCCCAAACAGAAAGCGGTCGAGTTCTGAATTCTGCTTCCGGTAACCACTGACAAAATAGCGTTTGCCTAGCAGATTGATACCTTCTTCTTCAATTCCCAAGTATCGCATTCTACTAGCTTTCCAATCCACAGCTTCATCACATCGACTTTGCAGCCACTTGAGTAGAGGCTCGCTGAGGATTTTCTCAAGAACGATATATCCCTGCTGCTGGAAGCAGTCACGTTGATCTTCAGTAATCATAGATTCTCTTTATTTAGTCTAGGCTGCTAAGATCTGCATCATCAGATCTAGCTCATTGAACAGCTGCCACTCTTTCTGAATGACACCGTTTAGGACCTGCCATTGAGTAATTCCCCAAAGTTGACAAGTCCTACCGGTAGGGCTCTGATAAATCCCATCGCCCAGATGAGTGCCCTCTGCACTCCAACGAGTTGAAATCAGCCACCCATCAAGCTCATTACCCATCCAATAGACCTCATCAACTTGCAACTGTAAGTCGTGGAAAACACTACGCAACTCGTTCACATAATTTCGATAAGCTGTTCTTCCAGAAAAAGTACGCTCAGTCGCACCCTCGAAGAACAAGTTCTCCNCATATGAATTTATAATTGCTGACTGATCACCATTCCAAACATTATGGTGAGTTTCGCGCGCAAATGCGTCTGGATCAAATCCTAAAATTGGCTCTGCCTGTGAAATTGGAATTGCTGGAGAAGTAACTGATCGCAGTTGATCCCAATTATCTTGAGAACGAGGCCAGCCGGCAGGGGGATTTTGCGCCAGCTTGGCTGCCTCTTCCCAAGGATCAATCCCAAGCTGTTGTAGCATTGCAGAGGTGTTGTACAGCACATGCTCCAAAAAAATATCGTTCTGGAGAGCAACACAATTCGCAATCACAAAAAAATCCACTGTTTTGCCAGTGGCGTTACCGTATCTGCTTAATCCTTTATTCGTACCACTAATGCGCGTGATGTGAGAGGTGTGAAACCCAATTTGGTCATTTCCTGCCCAGATTACTTCTTCAGCATCAAGAACAATATCAGGAAAGGCCGCTGTTGTATGTTGGGTGTCAGCAATGATCTTTTGGTTACCAAGTTGAAGTCCGTAGTCATCGAAAACCTGGCTGTCTGGTGAATAGCATTCACCGATGTACTCAACCTCACGATCATTGGTTTCCCAAATGCGATAAGTGATTCGAACAATGTAGTCAATGATGTTTCTGTAAGTTAAATCAAAACCTTGTAATGACTGGGTGGGGCCAAGGTTTTCAGGTATTCGAATAGTGCGACCAGAAGTATAATTGCCCAATGAAACAAGATAATCCATTGGCATATCCGAGCGCTGCAGAGGAAGAGCGTTGTGGGAACGAGATCGTCCTCGCTCTAATTCAAAATCTGATTGCTTCATAAACTGACTCCCACTCAGTGCTTTCGTTGTTCTCGTAATCTAGCACTCATTCGTTTCTTGGATTCTTGGGAGCCATCATGGAAAGTCCCGAAGAGGTGGTCCCAGGGCATATCAAGGTTGCCATAGTTACATTCAAAATAGCGATGATGCAGGTAGTGGAAGTAGTTTGTGTCTAATCTAAATCTATTTACCTGAATCCTGTTAAAGCCCGTGTGACCCCAAGTTGGACTGATGCCAGCATGGAGCAGATGAAAGCAGGCATGAATTGGATGTGAGGGAATCACCCAATGCAGAAACACCCCTGAGAGATAGAGAAGATGCTCGATTGGGTGCATCGACAAACCAGACCATGGGCCGGTGTTGGTATTTTTATGATGCAGATAGTGGGCGGCATCATAAAGTGGCTTCCAATGCGTCAGCCGATGGGTGAAATAGAAGTGATGAGCCCGGATGTGAGGAATCAGCAGGAATAGGAAAACAATGTAAATCGGTGATTCTAACCACTCCACCGGAAACAACACATAGCCATTGGCAAACATCCAGTAGGTCAACACCTCATAAAACGTCCAGATGCCACAACCACTGATAATCCCGAAGAACATGTTCTCCCAGGTCTGATTCCTAAACCAGAAGCGAGGATCATTTTCTCGCAGACCTTGCTTGTTGAACTGGAAATCAGATCCTTGCCCCTTACGCACATACAGCCAGAAATGAGCGCTACCTGTCACCAGAAAGAGTAANCCTACATTGCGCAGATAGATGAGAGCAACCCAATCCCAGGCCAAGTTCTGCATGGTAGCCAGACTAGGAGTTAGGAAGAACCAAGTAAATAGCCCTAGGCCAGCGTGAATCAGTGCAATTGGCCCGAACAGGTAATTTTTCAACCACTTTAGAGCGACCTTGGGCTGGAAGGGCCAATTGTAGGGTGTCTCACCTTTGACAAGGATAGCAGGCTTCCAGTCTACCTGAGTTTCTGTTTGTTCAATTGTGGTCGCTGTCATAACGATATCCTGAAGTCTGGGAAAACCAATCGTTCTCTAAACCTTCCCAGCAATGGATAGTTTAGAAGTGTCTCAAACTATTTATTCAAGCATTCCGTGCATCTTTGGGGGGNCAGTGGGGTGAGAGAAATCAATCTTCAAAATGTTAAGAACGAACTCGGTAGGCTTTAGTTGAAGCCTTCCCACACAGTCACAGGAAGACTCCGAAATTTTCTAAGCAAATTAGCTGTTCAATGCAGCCCAAACACTCTGAGGTGTCAGAGGCATTTCCAGGTGTTTGATGCCGTGTTCACGAAGAGCATCTAGTACTGCATTGACCACAGCTGGCGTAGCTCCTACGGTCCCTAACTCACCAACACCCTTGGAACCTAACGGATTAGTGCGGCATGGTTGCTCACGGAACAAGTTTGTTTGAATGGGTGGCATGTCATCAGCTCGAGGCATTGCATAATCAAGGAAAGTCGAATTGATGAATTGCCCACTGTCGTCGTAAACTGTCCGTTCCAGCAAGGCTTGTCCAACNGACTGGGCCATACCACCGTGAACCTGTCCTGCTACAAGCATCGGATTGACAGCATTTCCCACATCATCAACAGCTATGAGGCTCACCATTTTGACCATTCCTGTTTCAGGATCAACCTCAACTTCCGCCACCTGAGCACCGTTCGGCCAACTTGCTACAGGGATTGTTGTGCTGGAAGAAACCTCGATCTTTTGCTCGGGTTGCTGCAGTGCCAACTCGAAGAGTCCAATACCTACGTTGGTACCCACTACCTCAAAACGTCCTTCCTGATAGACGAGATCTTCAGGAGAGGCCTCCAAGTTCTCAGCAGCCAACTTCTTGGCAGCTTCCATAAACTTCAGCACTCCCTCATGGATCGCTGAGCCTCCGATATAGAGTGAGCGAGATCCGTAGCTTCCATTGCCCTTGACGACGTCAGTGTCACCTTGCACTACATTCAGCTGCTCCAGAGGCAAGTCCATCTTTTCGGAAAGTAACTGTAAGTAGGCAGTCTCAATCCCTTGGCCCATTGCCTGGGTGCCTGAATAACAGGTGAATTTNCCAGCTCCCGAAGCTTCCATAGTGACATCTTCAGACCAGACAGCTCCTGTCCACTCGATGTAGCAGGAAAGCCCCCTACCTCGCAGTTTGCCNTGCTTNGCTGACTCTGCTTTACGGGCTTCAAAACCATTCCAGTCTGCTTGCTCAAGGATCAGGTCGAGCACCATATTAAAGTCACCGCTGTCATATACCTCCCCCAGCGGATTAGTATAAGGCATGGCATCCACAGGAATGAAATTTTTGCGGCGCATCTCAATTAGATCCACTCCCAATTCACTGGCGGCCTTTTCCATCAACCGCTCCATCAGGTAGACGGCTTCTGGTCGCCCAGCACCCCGGTAGGCTGCTAGCGGCGCAGTGTGCGTAGCATAAGCATCGGTAACAAGATAGTAAGCAGGAATGTGATAAACGGAGGTGGAGACTTTCGGACCTACTTCCAATGGAATTGCAGCACCAGCACCTGTTGGGAAAGCCCCAAGATTACCCAGATTATGCAGACGCATCCCAAGTATCTTACCATCTGCGCTACAGGCCAACTCAGCGTGATTGATTTGATCACGCCCATGACCAGTTGCCTGGAAGTCTTCAGTACGGCTTCCTCGCCAGCGGATATTGCTCTGAAGCTTGCCAGAAGCATAAATGACCACGACATCTTCAGGATAGGTCATCGCTTTGACACCAAATCCCCCACCGATATCCTCTACGATTACATGGAAATTCTCAGCTTTTTCACCGAAAATTCCAGGAAGAGTTCCCAGTAGTCCGTGAGGATGCTGATGCCCAATACGGATAGTTCTTCTTCCAGAATTCTTATCGAATTCACAGATGACTGTGCGAGGTTCCATTGCATTGCCAACCAACCTGTTGTTAGTCAGATCCAGCTTGGTGACATGATGCGCTTTAGCAAAGACCTCAGCCACAGTAGCCTCATCTCCAAACNTTTTCTGAGCTACAATGTTATTGGGGGCCTCCTCCCAAACCAGGGGAGCACCCGGCGCACTGGCAGCGGCAAGATTGCCTGCTGCAGGTAATTCGTCATATTCAATTTCAACCAACTGCGCAGCATCCACGGCTTGAGCTTGAGATTCCGCAACAACAGCTACCACTGCTTCTCCTACATAGCGCACAACTCCATTGGCAAGCGCGTGCCATTCTGGCTGAGCCATCGGTNGACCATCCGGTCGCTTATATCCTCCTGCAATCGGCAGAGGTTTAACTCCATCGGCCAGCAAATCTTCAGCTGTATAGATTGCAATAACTCCTTCACTTTGGAGTGCCTCTTCCTTATCTATGCTGACAATTCGTCCATGCGCCAGATAAGAACGGATGAAGTGCAAGTGTAACTGGCCGACTGCTGGACGGTTGTCCGTAAAGCGTCCCTTACCGAGGATCAGGTGAGCGTCTTCCACCCGACGGAGGGAACTTCCGGTTTTGGATTTAGTAGGATTGGGGATTGTGGCGATTTCGGTCATTGAAAAACTCCATAGGTTGTAAAGGTGCCAAATTCTGTCTGCAAAATAATCAGACTCTTTGGTTATGTCAAATGAGAATCACAAGTATTTGAACCAATTCTCTTTTTGGAGGCAGATCTTATGGGTTCAGTGCTTGATAGACCACATTTCTAAGATACTGAAAAAATAGATGCTCTGGAGGAGGAATCAGTTGACCCATCTGAATCAGGATCAACTCCTCTTGAGGATCAATCAGAAACTTGGTGGAGGCCAAGCCTGCCCAGCCATAACTTCCCTTGCTACCCAAGCTCATACTCTGTGCAGGATCCATATTGACCGACACCCCTAATCCCCAGCCTTCTCCTTTGAGTGAATTATTACGAATTTCCAGCGGGAAAAAATCAGTAGAGAGATGATTGACTCGCATCAGTTCAACCGTCTTGTGACTCAATAGACGCTCTCCCTCCCACTTACCATATTGCAGCAACATGCGGGCAAATTTCAGATAGTCCAAAGCTGTAGAAACCAGCCCATGTCCACCACGTAGGCAGTTGTGAGGTGCCTTGTAAATCTCTGATTCAAATCCGCTCAGCGGTTTCAGTTTGGCACCACTTTGCCAAGCTTTTTCCAGAGTCTCTGGTGACAGGTTGGGAGCAAACCAATCGGCAACAGAATACAGCTCCGCCAAACGAGAAAGCTCCTGAGGAGGTACGTGATAGCCAGTATCTCGCATACCCAGAGGCCAAAAGATACGCTCTTGCAAGAAGCGATCGATGGGTTGACCCGAGATAATCTCGACAAGACGGGCACAAACATCAGTGGACACNCTGTAGTGCCAGCGGGTTCCCGGTTGGTAGGCCAATGGGAAATTCAACAAATGGTCGACCATCCACTCTAGACTTAGTGGAGCTCTTTCTGCAGAAGATTGTTGATATAATTTGGCTACAGGATGATGCTCAGCGTGCATCTCATAGGTCAGGCCGGAGGTGTGGGTTAACAACTGGTGAATGGTTACGGACCTCTTGCGTTCTTCCGTTTGCATCTCACGCGTCTNTTCATCTACTCCAGCAAACACCTCCAAGTCAGCAAACTTCGGAATAAACTCTGATGCTGGAGTGTCCAAGCGAAAGCGTCCCTCTTCCAACAGCATCAATAAAGCNACACTGACAATCGGCTTTGTCATCGAATAGATCCGAAAAATCGTATCCTCCTCAATCGGCAATCCACGCTCGAGATCTCGGTAGCCCACCCAACGAAAATAGGGAAGGTCCCCTCGTCGCCAGACCAATACTTGTGCGCCAGGTAGCTGCCCCGGTTTCCCGATGGTGTTGATCAGCAGGTTATCGAGGTAACGGAGCCTCTTGAAGTCTACAGTTTGACGAGTTGACATGATGAGCCTTCAACAAAAATGACAATGAATTTTTTGATCAAAAACTATGATCTCTCCAACATGGAAGACGATGAGAATCTAGACATTTCCCATAAAATCTCAATCACTGATGTTGTTAGCCAGGTATTTTCAATTCCGTTCTGGAAACCAACAAATGGAATGCTGACCGACCCTGAGGACTCGTTACTCTCACAAAACCCTTGCATCGAAGTCCCTGATAGCGTTTGATCGCAGGCAAACCAATAATTCTTGCCAGGGAAATGTCCTATGACTCAAAAAGCCATCCTGACTTGTGCTCCCACAGGAGCAATCCATACCCCTTCGATGTCTCCACATCTGCCAGTCACTGCAGACGAAATTGCTGAAGCGGCGATTGCTTCTGCACAAGCAGGTGCCTCCATCATTCATTTACACGCCCGAGACGAAGAGACAGGTCGCCCAGTGCAAACTCCAGAAGCCTTTCTGAAATTCCTGCCTCGAATCAAGCAGGCTTGTAATGTAGTGATCAACATCACTACTGGAGGCGCGCCTCAGATGACCTTGGCCCAACGAATGTCTCCTGCCAAGGAGCTTCAACCAGAGCTAGCTTCTCTGAACATGGGCTCAATGAACTTTGGGCTCTATCCGATGCTCAAACGTTACAGCGACTTTAAACATGACTGGGAACGCCAGCACCTGGAGAATAGTCGTGATCTGGTGTTCAAGAACACTTTTCAAGATATTGAGGAGATCCTGACAACTTGTTCTGCCAACGGTACGCGTTTTGAGTTTGAGTGTTACGACACCAGTCATCTCTACAATCTTGCTCATTTTCTGGATCGGGGACTGGTCAAAGAGCCACTATTGGTTCAGACCGTCTTTGGCATACTTGGAGGGATTGGCACTCACCCAGAAGATGTGGCTCACATGAAACGAACGGCTGACCGGCTATTTGGCGATCAGTATGTCTGGTCAGTTCTCGGGGCGGGACGTTCGCAGATGCAAATTGCAGCCATGTCCGCAGCACAAGGTGGTTCAGTACGGGTCGGATTGGAAGACTCGCTCTGGCTATCGAAAGGCGTCTTGGCAGAAAGCAACGCTCAACAGGTCCTGAAGGCCCGGCAGGTCTTGGAAGGACTCTCCGTAGAAGTGGCGACACCGGACGAAGCTAGAGAAATTCTCCAGCTTAAAGGGGGAGATCAGGTTAACTTCTAGGCCAGCATACGAGTGTCTCCATCTACTGAGATAGCTTGGCCAGAGATTAGTTTTCCTTTCTTTGAAGCCAGGTAGATTACTTGGTTGGCGATGTCCTGTGGAGTGACATAGGACTTGATGGAGGTATAAGAGAAGGCTTCTTGCTCAATTTCATCAAAGGAAACTCCTCTTTTCTCAGCTTTGGCAGTCAACACTCGTTGCTGGCGCTCTCCCGATACCAAACCAGGCAGGATTGCATTGACACGAATCTGATCCGGTCCCAATTCAATAGCCAGTGACTTGGTCAGGCCGATTACGCCCCACTTTGCTGTGGAGTAGGGTGTACGGAAGGCAAAGCCATACTTTCCAGCTGCCGAAGAAATGTTGATGATTGAAGAATTCTCGCTTTTGCGAAGGGTGGAAACTGCTGCTTTTGCGAAAAAATACTGGCTACTCAGACACACTGAGAGGCAGCGTTCCCAGTCTGCCTCCTGAATTTCTTCGATAGGGGAGGTTGGCCCAGCAATGCCTGCATTGTTAACCAAACAATCCAGACCCCCAAGTTGTCCAATAGCAGACTGTGTAAAATTTTGAACTGCCTTCGCATCGGCAACATCCACTTCTTCACAGTAAACTCCTGGATGATTTTTTCTTAGCTGAGAGACCAACTCTGGGCTGATGTCACAAGTCGCGACCTCAGCACCTTCTGCAAGAAATCCCTGGACAATGGCTAGCCCGATACCAGAGCCACCAGCCGACACAATTACCTTGTTTCCCTTCAGTTTAAGATCCATGAAAGACTCCATACATTGGATAAGACTTTAACAATTGGCGATGACCACTGATCCTTTGGGAACTTTCGTACAAGAGGAAGCTCTCAACCGTCTGGAATGCAGCTACAATCCCCAGAATTACTGATGAATTCTGTGCTACTCCCGAGTCGCTTGAGGCTGATTGAATTTTCAGCATCACACTTCACTGATTTAGCTAAAATGAACACAGATCCCGAAGTCATGCGTTATTTTCCTCAGAATCTGAATTTTGAGGAGAGCGCTGAACTGTTGAAAAGGATCATGGCACATCACCAACAGAACGAATACGCTCTATTTGCACTGCACCTGACTGAGAGTGATGTCTTTGTGGGTTGGTGTGGCTTGATGGTAGGGTTCCCTTTGAAGCACACTTCACCCTAGCTGTTGAATTGTTTGGCGGCTCAACAGAGCCTTCCGGGGTAAGGGGTTGGCAACCGCGGCAGCCAAGGCTGTGTTGCGTTTGGGATTTCTTGAATTAGGACTATCAGAAATCGTCTCATTCACTGCAGAGCTGAATCAACCGTCTATCCGGGTGATGCAGAAGATCGGCATGCAGTCGGATCCCAAGGAAGCCTTTGGTCACNCTAAGTTACACACTAATCACCCTCTGCAAAGGCACATCCTCTATCGGCTGACAAAGTCCCTCTGGCTGGAACAGCGTGAATGTTCCAAAGCACCGTGAGTTTTTATTCAATAAGCTATCCTGAAATCTTGCATAATTTTAGCAGTGAATTGAATACTTANTAATTCAATGGTTCTAATTTTTCTGTTTACTATATCGCTAGGGCCACACTAAGGTAATTTGAATCCTTGCTTTTTGAATTTTAAAAATCTTTCAACACGNCCAAATTCAAAATCCTTTGTGTTGTTGACAGGAGACCTCTTTGAAAAAAGAANACCGTGTACATCCTAGATACCGTGTCCAATTGCTCGCCAAGATGGAAGAGGGACAGCGGGTATCACACGTAAAAATAATCGATCTCAGCCTGGCAGGTTGCCGAATTGTCTGCAAACAACTGCTCAATCCATCAGCACACGTTCGGTTAACTTTTTTTCTCAAAACAGAAGGTGGACACCAAGCGACCCTTCCTATCTCCTGCAGAGTAACTCGAGTATTCAAAGCAGATGAGGACAAAGTAGTGGGATTGGCATTTATTGGTTCTATTTTGCCTGAAAACGGGATAGACCAACTTATCACAGAAGCAGCGAAGGATCCCAAAGCTAAGCTCGCCTAGTTTNTGAATGTAGAAAAATATTTTCCATCAAAATTTTGTTTGGAAGCAGGATGCTTTGCCAGTGACTCTTTCCGCTAAAGAGAATTATGAAACTCCTACTCTTCGGTGTTGCAGTTCTTACCCTCATTAATGCCAGTGGTTGCAGTACTANTTGCACCTCGGTGATGAGCGGCAATGACACCTACAACGAGTGCGTAATGCGCAACACCCTCTCTTGAAACAACAAAGCTACTTCTCCAAAAGACTACTCTGCTACTGAGTCTTTGGAACTCTCTTCTCCTCGAAATTCTTTCAATTCGCTCCTGCTACCCAACTTACTTTAAAAAACAACAAGCATGAGTCTATCTTTAATTTGCTTGCTTCTACCATTCAGTTGGCACTGANNTTTGTTACTTCTCAAGTTCAGTTCTAAGTANGCGTAAAGGCAAGGACCTCACCACTCATAATCAGGCTCAAAAGTTATAACTTGAAGGGCTGTGATTCAGAGTCATCAGCAGAATCCTAGGGGTACTTCACAAGAGAAATTTTCCTCTGGATCTTCTAGACGGCTAAGCAGTTACCAATGATCCAATCCAAGGCTGAAGCCTGCTCCCTTCATTGAGGTCGATGAACTTTGCAATTTTGTTGCTAAAAAAATCCAAATGACAGATCTGGGTAGCGCTTGGTTCTTCTGTTGGTAAAGTGCTTGGTTTTGTTTGTGGTGGAAGGTCGATCAAAANGGCCAAAGGCTTTTCAAGCAATGAGAATACTCGTCTGCCATCGGCTATGGCACAGTCTGTCTGAAAACATTTGAAAAGTTGATTCCAACAGCTTTGCACCACCAAGAAAAGAAGTTCATCACCCAGATTGAATCACTAAGTTGTCGGCTAAAGCATTACCTGATCCGATTACACCGCAAAACGCTTTGCTACAACAAGTACAAAAGGAAGTTAGAAGTTTCTTCGAAGACTCATCCATAAACTAAATAACTCTTAGGCTCCAATGCTGATATGGATGAAGGAAGTTGGTTACCATGAGGCTTCAGTTGATCTAGAAAGGATAGGATTAACCTAGTTACAGGACTTCCCTATGTTGAGTTCGTTGAGCAATTGCATGGAAACTATTAGGATATGTATAAATTCATCGTTACAATGCCTCTCCCAGGAACTAGGACGCTCTTGCGCAAAGCCACCTAGGGTTCGAGTTTTCTCAAGTTGTTGCGGTAGTGTTCTGCTCTGCTGACATAATGGGAACTTGCCTGATGAATCTGCTCAAGAATTTCAGGCCCATAAGTTTTCTTCACCTTGGCCGGCGAACCAGCTACTAGGGAAAAAGGAGGGATTTTGGTCCCTTCTAGCAATAGACTTCCCGCTCCAACGATACTCCCCTCTCCGATTCGCACACCATTCATCAGAATAGCCCCCATCCCGATCAGGCAGTCATCTCCAATCGTACAGCCATGCAAAATGCAGCGATGCCCAATTGTGACTCGAGTTCCAACCTCTAAAGGAAACCCTGGATCAACATGACAGATGGTCGCATCTTGTACGTTTGTTTCTTCACCGATCACGATTTGATCAGAATCCCCCCTCAGTACACTTTGAAACCAAACAGAGCTCTTAGCCGCTAGCTGAACATTGCCAATGATTTGTGCGCTCTCTGCAACATAAGCGCTGACATGCAATTGTGGATAATTCTCGCCTAACGCATACAGAGTCATTTGGATTCCATGATGCTGTAGATTACTCTTTTTAGCTTTTTGTTATTTACGCCCAGCCCTTTTCTCATTACTAAGCATTTAAAAAGCAACCTGATCAGAACCTTTGAGATCAAGCATTTGTCGTGCTTCATCAGGGTTTGCTATATCAAGAGACAATCCCTCAAGCACCTGACAGATTTTTCTTACCTGATCTGCGTTAGACTTTGCTAACTTTCCAGGCCCAATCCAGAGTGAGTCCTCCAGCCCTACTCGAGCGTGACTCCCCTGTGCGGAACCAATTGAAGCCATAGAAATTGGATTTTTTCCTGCCCCTAAAATCGACCACTGGTAATCATCTGCAAACAACCGGTCAGCTGTGCGTCTCATGTGCATCAAATCTTCTGGGCGAGCNCCAATACCGCCCAGAAGACCGAAAACTGATTGAATGAAAAGAGGTGGCTGAGCCAATCCTCGATCAACAAAGTGAGCTAGATTGTAAAGGTGGAAAAAATATCATAACACTCAAACTCAAACCAAGTTGAGTTCGTGTTGCCAATATGCAGGATTTTCTCAATATCTTTAAATGTATTTTTGAACACTAGATTTCGGCTATTTTTCAAATGCTGTCGTTCCCATGCATGTGTGAAATTTTGGAAACGATCAAGCATTGGATAGAGGCCAAAGTTCATCGAGCCCATATTCAGAGATGCTAATTCAGGCTTAAAAGTCGCAGCGGGATCCATTCGCTCNTCGACTGTCNTGTGCGGACTTCCACCAGTGGTAATGTTTACAACCGCATTAGTACCCAACTTTATATGAGGTAGAAATTTTTCAAAGATGTGTGGGTCCTGTGTTGTAAAAGTGAGTGATCCGATTTGCGGAAGTGTCCCTTGCGTGGTTTGAGAATGTCAAACTCCATACCGGACTCTGAAAGTGGGATTATCTTTGCTGGATCCGAGGATTTAGCCTCTTCCATTGCAGCTGCCATGATTTTGACACCTATGTAGTCACCCCAAGCCTGATTCTCTGGTGGTATTTTGTACTTTCCAGTAAAGGCTTTCGCGAATGCTTGCGACGAAGGTGTGTTCATGCGTTGATACCAGAGGCTTTGTCAGTATCCAGTAATTGACCCAATTCCAGCAGCCCAGAATCCTGCCGTATCCATTACACCTCCAGAGACGGCATAATCGAGGCCGTATTCTTTGTACTGCTTCAAGAATGTAGTCTGATCTGAGCCTGCCAGATTAATATATACAAAATCTGGCTTTGCAGATTTAATCTTCAGAATGTAAGGACTGTAATCTGGAGTGTTAGTGGCAACTAACTCGTTAGCCACGACATTTCTACCATTTTCTGTCAGGAACCGTGTGGAAACATGGGCTAAATCATGTCCAAAGGCATAGTCAGCAGTCAACATGTAGCAGTTCTTTCCGCCTACATTACCGGCACGATTCTGCCAATTACCGATTGTTTNGGTNTACATCGTGTTGCCAGCCTCTATGTGGAACGAGTACTTATTACACTTCTCACCACGCAATNCATCGGAGTTACAACCCGTCTGCATATACATAGTCTTTAGTCGGTTGGCTGTAGCCATAACACCACCACTAGAGCCTGAACTTATCTCACCAATCAGAAAGTGAACGTCACGTTTTTCAATTAGTTTTTGCGCTTTCGTTGGCGCAACCGCAGAGCCGACACTATCTTCGGAAAAAAGGTCGACTTCCCGTCCTAAAATACCACCAGCAGCATTCAGTTCCTCAACTGCTAGGCTCACACCTCGAAACCCATAGTCACCAAGTGTTCCCAAGAACCCTGAGNGCGGCGTTATATGGCCCACACGAATTGTATCATCTGATGCTTTAACAATAAGCTGGTGCTCCCAAAGCACTAGCTGTCAGTCCAGCAAAACCANCAATACNNCCCTTTATCAAGCGACGGNGGGAGATTGTTTTTTTCGTATCCATCATGCTTCTCCTTTCCCNTATTTTCTATAAGTGTGATCNCGTTACATTATGCAATCACGGTGATTCAGAGCCAAAACAACTAAATTTTCGACTAAAAAAAGTCTAGTGTGATCACACATNGTAAAAATCAGCAAATAAACTAAATAAATCTNGTGCTTTAGAATAGCGCATGGATTCCAACATCAGCATGAGTCTATCTTTAATTTGCTTGCTTCTACCATTCAGTTGGTGATGATGTTCGTTGCCCCTTAATCTCAGTTCCAAGAACATCNAAAATAGAGCCCCAAATGAGCAAAGCAGACGAATTTAACAAGGCGTGGGAAATGGGAATGCAGGATGATTTTTCTCTAGTAGATGCCCTTTATCATCCCGATTACATCACGATTGACCATCGAACTGGCAACCGAATTGACATTGAAGCTGACAAAGAGCTAATCAGCCAAGTGAAAGGACTGATCACAGTTGGACCCTCTAGGGTAATCTTCGAGGGTCCTATCTTTCTTTGTCTTCACCGGTTTCTGAAATTCAAGGAAGATGGCTCAAAGTTCAGTTCGGTAATCACCGCCATTACCTACCAGGATGGAAAAATCTTGCGCCAAGAGAGCTCTGTGGAGTCATTGAATTATGATCCCTCAGAAAATCAGAGCTGGTCTTGGGAAGATTTTGAGTGAGCAAGCCTCAAGTTAAGAATGTGTTAATGATACATTTTGATAATTAATATTACTNGTATTTAATATTGTACCAAGAATGAGTTTTATGAAGGAACAACTTATTCTTGGTCACCTGCTCAATCTTCAAAATCCTCAGTTGGTGTTTAAAAATTCCTACGACATCCTACGTCTTTGATCGATGCATAACAAATTTGCATGATTCTATGAAATAACTTCATTTTAAATTATGGTAGACATAAAAGACAAAAGCAGTCTTTAAATCAGGGGAGTTTCTGGCTATCTAAACGATGGAGGAATCATGAAGCGAGGAGTATTCAATGAAAATTGCTATTTTCCGTTCACATTTTTGCAAATCTTCCCTTGCTACCGAGCAACTGCTGGATCTGATGACCGATATGATCGGGCAAGCTCTCCCCTCCAAAGACTGCTAGTCCAAACTATTGTGAGTCCCATCACAGAAAGGTGACTCTCCAGTTCTCTTGCAGCCACACAAGTAGAAGGTCTTGGNTTCTTCTGCAGTGAAGACTTTTGGTNAAAAAGTGGTTTGCTTGTGAGACCCATCACAAAAAGGTTGTTTGCTCGAAAGCCCACAAGAACACCAGGCATATTTCTTCCCTTGTTCTAGTTCCACAGCAAAGGGAGATGTTTTGGCAATTGTTGGTGATGACACTTGATTCTCCAATATGATCATTAGTTCGCNGGTTTATCGAAGATAGCCATTTCATCAGCTTACTTCAGATGATTGATTTGAGAGGCTGNTTGCAAAAAATGGATTTTTCTCAACCTTCAGGAACATACAGCGCAACCTCAATATTGAGGTCTACCTCATCAGAGACCATCAGCCCACCTGCTGACTGCAAGGCTTTATTCCAAGTGACATTGAAGTCTTGTCGATTGATCTGACCAGCCGCCTCAAAGGCAACTCGGCCTGGCATCATTCCCAACATTTTCCCCTCGAGAGTAATTGGCTTGCTGACATCACGAATTGTCAGGATGCCATCTACGCGATAATTTTGGTTACTCGTCGGTTCAATGCTCGTGCTCTTGAAAGTAATTTTCGGATAANGTTCCACGTTGAAAAAATCATCACTCCTTAAATGCCCATCCCGCTTTGCATTATCAGTGTCGACAGAGGCAACAGAGATCTCAGCGTTCACTGAACTTAAATTCCCCGTTTGTTCATCAATTTCTGCAGAAGCTCGGACATCGTTGAATTTGCCTCGGACAGTGCTGAAGAGCATGTGCTTCACTGCAAAACCTACCGTGGAGTGAACGGCGTCCAGTTGATAACGGCTAGCTGCGTGAACCCCAATGGAGCCCGCTAAGTAGACAAATCCAATCGTGGCCCAAAACAAAAATAAACTCTTCTTCATTTCATCTCTCCTTGACCTTGGTTAATGAGCCAACAACAAATTTCCTAGGGATATTTGTGTTGAAGTTCCAAACAGAGANCTTATGGTAAATCTGCATTTTTTAAAAATGAATGGTTAATTCATCAAAATAGTTTTGCGAAATTGCAAAATGAAGCAATGGGATGATCTGCGACTTTTTCTAGCGGTCGCCAAGAATGGGACGCTTACTGGTGCAGCGGATGAACTGGAGTTGAATGTGGCCACCCTACACCGGCGGCTGAAATCTTTTGAGGAAGGCTTCGGGATTTCTTTGTTCGAAAAGGGCCCCAGAGGCTATCGTCTCACCAATGCAGGAGAAGCATTACTTTCGCACACAAAAGATGTGGAGGAATCGGTATTTGCGGCCTTTCGTGCGGTGGTGGGCCATGATCAGCATGTGGCAGGAGAAATCCGCGTCACCGTGCCACAGGCTATGGTCTCGCTCATGTCTCCTCATCTGGTCGCCTTCTCGGCAAAACATAAACACATTCGTGTGATCTTGTTACCCGATGATGGCTTGCTGGATTTAGAACGCAGTACAGATATTGCCTTCCGAGCCACCTCCCAGCCCCTGGAAAGTGCGGTGGGACGCAATCTTTTGGGTATGGCTTGGTGTCGATACGCCTCTAACACCACTACAGGTACTGACTTGCCCTGGCTACGACATGTCGGGATGGCAANAAATCAAGTCGTTGAACAGCAGCAAGATGCTCATGCCAAAAAAGAGATTCTACAGGTCCAGGGAGTCGCAGGGATGTTGGCTGCGCTAAAAGCTTCGGGTGCACAAGGTTTTCTTCCTTGCTTAGTGGGAGATGAAGATTTGGAACTGCGGAGGATAGGCGAGCCGATTGAAACAAAAGATCGACTCTGGCTGCTCATTCATACGGATTTAAGGCGCTCCGCAAGAGTGAGGGCGCTGCTGGATTTCGTTGTTCCCAGACTGATGGCCCAAAAAAACTTGTTTGAAGGCGTCCAAGTTTGAAAAAGCATCGCACGATAAGGATGGAATAGATCGTTTTGCAGAGATTCATCATTCATCAAAAGGCTGAACATGATCAAAGGACTCATCGCTCCAATTCTCACTCCCTTTGATGATCAGTTCGCGGTTGATCAAGAAAAATTCAATGCACTTGCTCAGCAGCTGCTGGGCAATGGCTGTGCGGGATTAGCACCCTTTGGGACAACTGGAGAGGCGCTCTCGGTGGGTTCCGCAGAAAGGAAAGCGGCCCTGGAGGGGCTGGTCAACGCGGGATTGGATCCAGCAGTACTAATTCCGGGGACAGGACTCTGCAACCTGCCAGACACTGCCGAACTTTGTCGACATGCTCTGCAACTCGGCTGTGCCGGAGTGATGACCCTACCGCCGTTTTACTACAAGGGGATGAGCGATCAGGGACTCTATGACTATTTTGTCCGTCTGATTGAAACCATCCATGATGAGCGATTGAAGATCTACCTCTATCACATTCCACAGGTAAGTGGTGTGGGCCTGTCCATCTCCCTTGTCGCTCGTCTGCACAATGAATTTCCTGAGGTGGTTGTGGGCATCAAGGACAGTTCCGGAGACTGGGAAAATACCAAAGCCTTGCTGGGAATCGATGGCTTGATTGTCTACCCTGGTGCCGAGCTACCNGTGATTGAAGCCATTCGTCTCGGAGCCCCAGGCTGCATCTCGGCGACAGCGAATCTAAACAGCGCAAGGATTGCTGAGGTGATCTCACTTTGTCACGCAGGAGAGTGGGAAGCAGCGGCAGCCAAACATGAGAGTGTCTGTGGCATTCGCAAGCTCTTCCAGGAATACGCTCCGATTCCTGCCCAAAAAGCTCTGCTAGCTCGGCAATCGGGCCAACCTTCCTGGGGCAACCTGCGCCCTCCTTTTCAACCAATCGCAACAGAGCGTGTCGAAGCCTTGGCTGAGTCCTTGGTTCGGCAGTTTGGTCTGAAATTCTGAGTTTGCTTGGTTTTCTTGCCGTACCAAAAGACTTTAACCAATGAAATCAAATATCTAAAAACTCTTGCTCAGTGGGAGAGGTGAGACTGTCGTAGACGGAGGGNGAGGGAATTTTGCGGACTGAAAAAGCGAGGAAACTGAAAGGATGAAACCAGCCACTCATCCGGCCTGGCGGCCACCTTCTCCCCAAAGGAGAAGGCAAAGAATTTGCGAACTTCTTCACGTCAAAAAGATCCAATTTATAAAGGACGCCTTTCATCCGGATTCGTTATGTTGACAGTGACCAAACCAGCTTTTTCCTCAAAGAGAATCTTCTTTGAAGGCAGTGCAGCGCCAGGTGAGACTAATAACGATAGAACCTCTTCCTACCCTTTCTCCCCCACTCCTCCTCCCAAGAGTTGCTTACATTTGCTAAAGCTTATTATGAGACGTACTTCCGTCTCGTTTTGAGAATTCAACAACAATCGGAGGATTTATGTTTCAGCGTGAGCAGACAA
The DNA here is from genome assembly GCA_002683655.1 of Deltaproteobacteria bacterium. Lineage (GTDB taxonomy): Bacteria > SAR324 > SAR324 > SAR324 > NAC60-12 > JCVI-SCAAA005. The sequence continues at coordinate 78,651 of NYTS01000003.1, read as the reverse complement.
ATCAATTGTACTTGAAGGCAAAGGTCGAACTGTGTGATTACTCACACAGAATTTATGCGCAACCTGTCGATGGAGCAAAGGTTTTGAGAAAGAACCAAGCAAACAAATGGGAGGTTAAAATGCTATGTGGTCCAGAATACCTTTCTAGGCACGGTATCTCACCGCAAACGGAGGCCAAATGTATGATTGAAATTGAAGAAAACGGTGGATATCTGGAAGCGTAAAATGAATGCTTTAGCTTGCTGAACAACTATTCTGTAGACACCTCTCTTCGTTTCCTCTTCCTTCAATGCCTGGCAGCAGAGTCTGCCAAGCATCCTTCTACCGGTTTTTAATAGCGAAATAGCCCGTCTCAACACAGATATTTTATCATTGAGCAGCCAGACGATCTGTTATGAAATTTCGCTTTATGCAGCCTGGCTTTCTAATTTGTTGGATAGCTTCCCAGTGATAGATTGAATTTCAGCTGCTGTGTGAGTTGCCTCTATCCATTTTCTGGGAATTTTTTCTTCACCGTAAATTGCTCCGAGCAAGCATCCCACCTGTACGGCTCTCGAACAATTACAGCCTCCGGCCAAAATAGCTAATCGTACCCCCTCTTCATAGGAAGTTGCCTGCAAAACTGCATGCAAAGCACCCTGAAAAGTGCCGGAATAGCGACAGGCTTTGCCGACCTTCTCTACAAACTCAACATGAGCAATTTCTGACGCAAAAATAACTTGTTCAATTTCTTCGGTTATTTGCTTGTTCAAACCATATTTGTTTGGATTACGGATTAATTGATGGATTGGGTACTGTTCTCCGGAGCGTGCAAGATCTAATAGTTGGAAAAAAGCCAATGCGTGAGATTCGCAAAGATCCCCACCAGCAACCATTTTCAAGGCTGTTCTACTCGAAGCAATCCGGTTTTCTGGTTTGGAATAAAGCCACACTGGTAAGGCTGCACAAAAGCCATCAATTTCATCGGCATTGTCTGGGCCTACTGGTATTTCACCAGTGCGGTGATAATTTTCTAACATTGTGGTGACCAATCCATGGCGCCATGGACCATTGATCGGTGCGGGCCAGCCCTTTTCTCTAACTTCAGGACTATAGTTGAGTTTTCTTTTCTGAAAAGCCTTCTCATAGGCGGTGTTTGGACCGAAATGAGACAGCACATGTTCCATAAAAATTTTAGGTTCAAACAAACCAGAAGTTTTTTGGAGAGACCGCAGCATGACTAAGCTCAGATCAAAGTATGCGCTGTTAGAACCTGTGGGTAGATTGTAGAATGGAGATTCACTGTTTNGCCAAAACTCCGGGCCGGTCGTTCCAGCTGTGAGTTTGTTGAGTTTCTGAGTATCATAAATCCAATGTAATGGGCGGGCAGCAGCGTCTGCTATCGCGGCCCCAAGTAGGATTGCTCTATTTTTTTGAAGACTTTTCATTGGGTGTAGCGGCACTATGTTGATTGCAATTAAAAATGTTAAACATTAATTAAATTGTTAATTTACCCAATCTGTTGGACCTAGTCTTCAAATATTTTTGAAAACTTGCGCTATCGAATAGCAAAAAAATAGCTGAGCAAGACACAAAGGAAATGATTAATCTATTGAAATTAAATCATTAATTTATATTTCGAGTTCTATCATCAAAGTAACTTTTGGCCTCTTTGAGTAACACAAAGAATGGGTAGTGGACCTGCCCACTTCGAAAACTCCCGACCAAAAACTTCTATTTTGCAGAATGCAGTCGAAGTAAAATTGATACAGCTTTTATGGCGAAAACATCCTAACGCTTGGAGCTGGATTGAGAGAAGAGCAGAACGCATTATTCGGAAGGAGAGTCTCCCCATTTCGTCCATGACAAGTAGCGGGTGCTCGCTCAATCGAGATTCAGGTGGGCTAGGACGATTCAAAATTCTCAACAGAAGTGTTGTGGTAAAGTTGAGGAAAAAATAAATTATTGAGCAAACTTCACTGTAGATGCTCATCATCAATAAAAAAGGATGATTTACTTCACGCAGTACAAGATTGTTTGCCCAAGTGCTTTGCCCAAGTTGAAAACACTGTTGACAACACAGCCAAACTAATGAGGACAGCGACTCCCTTTTCAAATTGTTCATATCCTCCAACACCTACTACCATTGCCCCTCCCAACACACCAAATCCCATCTGAGTGGCTCCAACAATTCCGGAAGCACTTCCCCCAAGTTCCCCAGCAGAAGCAATCGCTCCCATCGTTGTTGTTGCCATTACAAACCCAGCTGAAAAGCCAAAGAAAAAGCTTGGAATTCCTATCAAAATAGGGTGGCTCACACTGAGTAAGCTGGGCAAAAGCAAAGCACTAATCGCAAAGACAGATAACACACCTCCTATTTGAGCCATTCTTTCGAGGCCTATTTGATGAACCAGGTACTTTGTTAGGAAGTTTCCAAAAGCAAAACCAATTGGGCTGAACATGAACCAGAAACCANCTTCTGCAGTATCGACTCCTATCCTCTGATACTCAAAAGGAATGAAGCCAATCATTGTAAACCAAATTCCAACACAACAAGCCGAAGCCAGCATGAAGGCTAAGAATGGTCGATTGGTCATGAGTGCGAGGTAATCTCTAATAAAAGTCCTCAACTCCACTCTTTTTAGTGGTTGAAGGTTGGTTTCAGGCAGCAGGACCATGTTCAATACAAGCGGTACCAATCCTGCGAGGAAGATTCCCAGCATAACCCCCCTCCAGCTAACCAGATCCGTAATCAGCCCCCCAAAAGTGAAGCTACAAATAGGCACAACGAGCATAATACCTGTGATCAGTGCGAGAGCACTTGTACCTTCCAAACGGCCATAAGAGTCATTAATAATCGCTCTGATAATTGAATAGACTGAGGCAGCACCAAGTCCCTGAAGGATTCTTGCTAGAATTAACGCTTCAAATGATTCGGCCAAAGCTGCTATCAAGCCCCCAAGCGCTAAAATAGCTAGACCAAAGAATAACGGCCTTCGACGGCCATAGCGGTCTGAGAGAACACCATAAAACAACTGAAAAACAGCTAGCGAAATAAAGTAGCTGGATAAAAGTGACTGGGAGTCAGACTCCTCAACACTGAACTGCTCTGTAATGGAACTGAGAGCCGGAGAAATGATCGTTGTTCCAACCGTGCCACAACCCATGTTCAAAACTAAGAGCCAGATGGCTACCTTTTGTGGCATGTAGGACTNGTTTTTGAGAATTGAGAAAACAAGAGCTGATGGCAGCTATCGAGGATTAAAAGAGGCTACTTGNAGTTATCATTAGCACAAAGGGTCAGGATGATTTGATTTGGTTNTATTACGTTTTGGNGATCGCTGTGGAAATCTTTTCTGGCAGGAGTAAAATTTCTCACCTNAGAATCGTTGCAAACCACTTTTTCTAGATTGTCACCATGGAATCCTCTCCCCATCCCAGGCGTAGAAGGCACCCAAAGGATTCTTGTCCACACTCTCGATGACATCCATCATGCGTTTTACGCTATATTCAGGAGTGAAGAGATGGTCTGGATCCATGTTTTTGGAAAAGGGTGAGCTCAGATTCGTATCTACGGTGCCAGGATGAAGAGCAAGGACTTTGACATTTGGGCAACTCCGATTGAATTCAATTGCAATATTGCTGAGCATCATATTCAGCATAGCCTTTGAGCCCCTGTAGCTATACCAACCACCAGCCCGGTTGTCCTCAATACTTCCGACTCTTGCAGAAATAGCAGCAAAGACAGCCTCTTTTTTGTGCCTCATCAACTTCATGAAATATTTAGCCAGCAAGACCGTAGGAAAGGCATTGACCCGCACAGCTTCAAGAAACTGCTCCTCATTAATTTTCCGCAGGCTTTTTTCAGGTCCGTGGTCACTGTTGTGAAGATAGCCAACACAGTTCACAAGAAAGTGAATTTCGGACACTTCCTCACCGACCACTCTTGCAATTTNGACCATCCCCTCCTCTTTCGTACTATCGGCCTTTATAGGGTGAATACGATCAGGGTAATTCTGTATCAAGGCCTCCAACTTCCCACTCTGAACTCCTGCCCCTGTGTCTGATCGATAAGTAACAAACACTTTGCTTGCACCACACTTGAGGAGCTCCTCAGCAAACTGAGATCCTAATCCCCCGTTGGCACCATTGATCAACGCATTTTCAAATTTATACATCCTCACTCCTTGTTTGATTCTCAATCATGAAATTTTAATTTTGTTAGCGAGTAGCTTGTTCTGATTATCTATTGAGAGATTCATTTCTTGGCAGAATTCATAGTGATCTTTTCTAAATGAAGTAGTTCATTGCTTTAACTCAGTTTTGCATATTAGGGTGAGCGCTTTTTTGNAAAAGTTAAGTANNTTNATTGTATCATCAGCGCCCTCTCTCTTCTACTAACTCATCAACTAACTGGGTGGAATAAAATGATCGTGCCCTCAGGAATCGTGGTGTTGCAGAANATTTCTCTGTCACTTGCCTGCCGGATGGAGGAAACGCAAATGATGAAACCAACTAAAATCCATTCAATAGAAGGCATCAGCATTCTCAGTTGTTAGCTAGTTGGTTAAAGCAGGCTTCTGAGGTACTGAAAAAAGAAAAAAAGNAAATAAAGAAGAAAAACAAAAAAACTTCTTCTTTTGTAAAGAATAATGTCGGTCANAAATATAATATATTTAATAATATCAATATTTTAAATAAATTATTTCGATGGCACAATTTTAGGAAAAGGTTATAGTTCCTAAATATCAATTTCGATATTTATTTTCACCAATTCTAAAGGAGTATATCTGTGAAAAAGTTGATTTTGATGCTGTTCATTCTGATATCAAGTACAGCAATTGCGATGGCCGGTAGCGGTCACATGAAAAACTTGGTCGAGACGGCGGCAGGCAACGGTGACTTTAAGACCCTGGTAGCAGCCGTGAAAGCTGCAGGACTCGTGGAAACTTTGGCTGGCAAAGGGCCATTTACAGTCTTCGCACCGACAAATGAAGCTTTTGCCAAACTGCCTGAAGGCACCGTCGAAAGTCTGCTGAAGCCCGAAAACAAGGACAAATTGATCTCTGTCCTCACGTACCACGTCATCCCTGGCAAGGTCATGTTCAAGGACATTAAGCCAAGCCAAATGGTCAAGACTGTCAATGGACAGCAGGTATCAATTAAATTGTCTTACGGGAAAGTGAGTGTGGACGGAGCTACTGTGACTGCAGCCGATGTGGAAGCTGACAATGGTGTCATTCATGTCATTGATACAGTGATTCTACCGAAGAGCTGACCCCTTCTTCATCTATTCTTTGAGCTATCACTGGCCCGATCAGGGTCGGTGATCGCTTCTGAAAAGTTAGTTTGTGTTGGCTAGCTAATGANGGCCTCCACAAACTCTCCCACATCCCTCAAACACAGTATGAAAAACCAACCGAGAAACCATGATTGATATCGTATTAGGAAGTCTAATCATCTTTGCATCAGTTGTGTTTGCGGCGCTGCTGGCGCTATTTGTATTNCTTTGGCCACTGCAAAAGAAACGCGAACACGACTATTGGTGTCACCGCCAAAATATCGCCCATGGTCACGATCATGGAAACCAAGAACCTCATGTAGTTTGAAAAAATCATGTCTGAACATACCAAGACCTGGCCCGAACTGGCAATTGGGCTCTATGAAGCGCTAACAGAAAANAAAGCTGAAATCACCTATCATTTTGAGGATATGAAGGTTGANGTTCCATCTGGCACAGGACCCGAAGCGGAACATGCTATCTGGAAACTAGACGGTAAGTTGAGAATCAGCACAAAAACGATACANTAAATCCAAAGTTGAATTTCAAATAACTTTCAGGCTCCAACAAAGTTACCCACAAGAATTCGGTCTTCGGCAGGCCAGNATTGATTGAGTCCGTTGTAGCGAACCCAGTTCTAAAAAGTAAACTTACAGAGAAATAAACAATGGAGTTAGCTCAAAAACAATGTGTCCCTTGCCGTGGCGGGATTCCTCCGCTCAAAGGGGATGCTCTTCGGGNGCTGTTTGACCAACTGGAGAAAAGTTGGGAGATGATCGATGAGCATCATCTCCGGAAAGACTATGCCTTTGACTCCTATCGGGAAGCGGTGCGTTTCACAAATTTGATTGCAGATCTGGCAGAATCAGAAGGGCATCATCCTGAATTGTTGCTCTCTTTCCGAAAAGTGCGTGTGAGCATCTGGACACACAAAATTGATGGCTTGGTGGAGAGTGACTTTATATTTGCTGCCAAGAGTGATCAGACTCACGCAAAGGAATTCTCTTCTAGCCAGTAACGGTATTTTCAGTCATTCTCCGCTGCCAGGTTCAACCTTGATTTGGCACCAACACCGAAAACAAGTCATTTCATGTACGAATAAGTTGCATTCCAAGCTAATTTCTTCTGTCAGGAATCCCCAAAAAATCAACGTTCACTGACTCAACCTGCTCTTGAACTGCTGTGAAGATATTGAGTCATCAAACAATGGAGCCTATCTTTTGGGCCACCGCTTCTCCCAGCTTGCGGTGCTCTTCCTGTTCAAAATGGATCCCGTCCAGATCACTACTCTTTATGAATTCTGAGGTGTCCAAAAATTCNCATCCTCTTTCCAAGGCTTTTCTTCGAAAATACCTGCCAAAAAGTTGAGATTTTTCCAGCCCTCCCTGAAACACTTCCTCACAGTCACTGAGTTTCCCCAAAGGAGGAGGAGCCATCAGCAGTATCGTAGGACTTGTATTATCTGGGCCGACCGTACTTCGCTGAACATGCTCAATCAAAACGCCAACGCTTTCAGCAATATCGTGAGCAGAAACCGAAAAACGAAATTTCAGGTCGTTAGTTCCTAACATGATTGTGATCAGGTCAAATGGCTTTTGACTCTCGATACAGGGAATGAGGTAACTCATCCCATTCTTAAAGCCTTCAATCGGATCGTCCCAAACCGTAGTTCGGCCGTTTAGTCCTTCCTCGATGATCCGATATTCCGTTCCCAGCTCCTTTTGGAGNACTCCTGTCCATCTTTCTTCTGGACCAAAACGTTGCTGGCTGGACGGGTTGTACCCCCACGTGTTTGAGTCTCCATAACAAAGGATGGTTTTCATCGGTACCTTTCCTAACTATTTCAGGTAAAAAAATTTGGGGAGGGTTGGTGGTTGGCTGATAGTTTTTTTTCTGTTCAGTAGGGTTACGAAGACACCCGAACAATGTCCGTGATTTTTTGTGTCTTAGGCAAAGTATTCATCGCTCCAATTAGCAGAAAACTTCTCGATCGTAGGCATATAGGATCGTAGCCTCANACCCACGGTGTTTCTTGAAGGGACCAGTCAGAACTATCTTCCTCAGAAATGCTGGAAAAAGTTGGTGGTCTGCCAGAGTCGCATGTGGAGAGTGTGAATTACTCGAAGGTCACCAAAACGTTTGGCAGGAGAGCACTGCCTCGACAAAAAGGCGATTGTTCTTGGCAGTCACTCCGGCTGTGCCCACTCTGCCGGGGAGTGAGTGCTCCATCTGTTGCCACTGATCATCACGGAGAGCAGATTTTTTGGGGTCATCAGACTCATCTTCAAAAGGGAAAAGGGCTTTTCCCTAAGGAGAACGAGACCCCCTCATACGATCAAGTGCCTATCTGATAGCAGGACCTAGCTTTTTACTGCAAGGTAAACCGAATCCAATTTAGGTTCCATAGGTTACCGATAGCGTTGATTCGAAGAGTTTGTGAACCTGCTTGTAAATCCACAGTAGCTGATTTGGTAACCCAACTTTGCCACCCACCTGTATTGGGTACCTGTTGTTGATCAATCTGGGTGCCATCAACCAGGGTGGTAAATCCATCGCTGCCATAATCACTCGCTAAGCGATACTCAATGGTATAAGTCCCTGAAGTCTGAACATCAATACTGTATTCAAGCCAATCGCCTACATCAACATAACCAATATTTATCCCGCCGCCAGTACCACCACCGCTATCTGTGGAGGTTTCAGTTCGAATACCGAACATAGCTGAGAATTGTTCAGCTTCAATGGTGCCCGGAGTAGCATGAATAATAAACCGTTGCCCTGTCCCATGATCACTTGTATCGAGGTTATCACCTAAAGTGTCGGTGTCCTGATAATTTAATCCAAAGCTGTAAGCAAATAGAGGGTCATAATTTTCATCTCCTCGATTAAGCACTAACTGGTTAGATTGTTTAGGCCACGAAAAAGATAATTTGCCNGTAAAATCATGGTTTATTTCACCATTTGCAGCTTTAAAAATAACATCGGCAATGCCTGCGCCCTCTGAGCCCGGTAACCACGCAGCAACAAATGCATTCGATGCATTTAATTCTTTATTTACCCAGAGTGGACGGCCAGTAATAAAGATTGAAATAACCGGAATATTCTGTCCTTTCAATTCTTCAAGCATTGCCAGATCTGATTTGTAGCCCGCTTGATATTCAATATTTGAAAGATCACCAGCACTCTCGGCATATGGGGGTTCACCAAATACTACAATGGCAACATCCGGCTTAGAACCACTGTAGTTGCCAGTGACACTAAGTCGAGTAGTCCCGCCTGCGCTATTCACTACTGACTGAATACCTTCGTAAATTGAGGTGCCTCCGGGGAATGAATGATTCGCGTTTGTGAGACCTTGCCAACTGACCGTCCAGCCACCGCTTTGCTTGCCAATATCATTTGCCGCATCACCGGCAACTAAAACATCAAGGTTACGATCAAGCGGTAAAATATTGTCTGAGTTTTTGAGTAAAACTAGTGACTCCCTGACTGCTTTTCTTGCTACCGCCCTATGAGCGGGAGCGCCGATTAACGAATGATTATTAGCATGTAGCCTTTCAGAGGGTTTCACTTTATCAGCGTAGCCAGCACGCATTTTCACCCGCAGTATTCGGCTGACTGCATCATTGATGCGGCTCATAGGAATGATGCCATTTTCTACCTGTGCAATGGTATTTTGGATAAAGGGTTGCCATGCACTGGGGACCATAATCATATCCACACCCGCCATAATAGCTTCGGCACACTGATCATCACGACAACCTGGCACCTGGCCATGACCATTCCAGTCACCAATCACAAAGCCATCAAAACCNATTTGTTGTTTCAAGACATCAGTTAGTAGGTATTGATTGCCATGAATTNTGGCGCCATTCCAGCTGTTAAAAGAGGCCATTACAGTCTGTGCGCCTGCTTCAAGGGCACTAAAATAACCCTGGGCGTGCACATTTCTTAATACATCTTCGGGAACAACTGTATTGCCCTGATCAATGCCATTTTTAGTGCCCCCATCCCCAACAAAATGTTTTGCTGTGGCTATGACATTGGCTGGACCAAACAGGTTTTCACCTTCACCCTGAAGACCCCTGAAAATTTCTCCAGCATAGGCACGAACAATTTCTGGGTCCTCAGAATAGCCCTCATAGGTTCTTCCCCAAGTGTCATTGCGAACCACGGCAAGGGTTGGTGCAAATACCCAATCAATACCAGTAGCAGCAACTTCCAATGCGGTGATTTCGCCAATTTCACGTATGAGTTGCGGATTGTTTGTTGCGCCAAGGCCAATGTTATGAGGGAAAATAGTCGCTCCAACCACATTGTTATGGCCATGTACCGCATCGGTGCCCCATATGAGTGGNATGCCAACACNGCCATCACTGGTATCAGTGCTAGCCTCATAAAAGCTATCACCCAAAGCTACCCAGTCAGCCACAGTGGAATATTGCCCATTGGGCCAGCTACCACCACCATTGAGCACAGAGCCGAGATTCCAATCACGCGCCTGATTTGGCGTCACATTACTTATCTCTGCCTGTACCATCTGTCCAACTTTCTCAGCAGTTGTCATTGATGACAAAATTGAAGCCACAGTGCTTTCAACATCTAGACTTACTTCACTGCTTAACGAGGGCCATGAACTATAGGTGGTTGGAAGATCAGCAGCGGCCTTGAAAGTATTCAAATCATTTCCACTCCCCCCTCTGTTACTACAGGCACTTGCGAACATTCCCAGCAAACAAACAAAGGTAATTTGCAATTTCAGTTTTTTCATCGGTTTTACCAATTGTGGAATTCTAGCTGGATGATTTGACAGTACTAAAAGCTGTTCTGATTCTTTTTAAAATACGATTGCAGTAAGTAGATTAGGGTCTGTGATCAATTTAAAATAACTGCAACTACTTAGTGGACATCTCCCAGAAACGCACCGGCTCGCTTATCGTAGCGAGTGGCAATTCCCNGGTATTGCTTCAAATTGGCAAAGAAGTTCTCAATCAGGTGTCGCCATTAGTAAGAGCAACGCCTCGATGAAGAGAAGATTGTGCTTGGCAGTAACTCCGACTGTGCCCATTCTACTGGGGGAACAAGTGCTCAATCCGTTGCCACTGATCATCACGGAGAGCAGAGCGCCTTGGGGTCATCAGATTCATCTCAAAAGGGAAAAAGGCTTTTCCCCAAGGAGAACGATACCCCCTCAAAAGATCAAGTACCTATCTGATAGCGAGCTCTAGATCAGCGAGCGCTTCCTGTCGATTTTGTGGTTTCTTCCTATTTCAACGTATTCGTCAAAATATTTTGGAAAGTCTACGTTTGGAAAAGGATGAATTGCCTACTTAGATTTGTTGGCAACAAATTGCTGGGGAGCTGGGGTGGACTGGTGTTTGCGAGGTCGGATACTGGCTTGTGCAGTCTGGAATCAGTGGCGAGTCGGTCACCTAGCAGATTAACTGACTGGTGAGTGGGAAGTATCGGAACTCCCCACTCAAAGTGAAATGGCTCAGCTCTGGATTTGCTTGGACAATTCTGGGAATTGAATACCAAACTCTTCACGGCTAATTTCTTGCGCCAATGTTTCACCCGCATCTGTTTGAATGGTGAAAAAGATCTGGCCCAATTTGCCATTGCGCTTGATGACACGCTTGCCTTCAGCCATCAGCACAACATCACCCTTTAGCGCCTTGGAACTGTTGGCCATCGTGTAAGATTTGCTGCTGCTGCAACCGCCAGCGAAGCTGATTCCAGCGGACGCTAGCGAAATGATTAGGACTGCTGCGAATTTTTTCATTTCTAAAATCCTATTTGAGTTGATTAAATGATATTGGCTTCTTTCGTCCGGTTTATCCGGAAAGTGCTTACCGTGAAGCCTATGAATATTTGACATTTAATTTTCACCTAAAAAATTTAGTTTTGCTAGAAATCAAAATTCACAATTGTTCCTAATCACCCGTAAAATTNTGATATAACTTGATTTTAAAATTTTATTAATTTTGAAAACCGATTCGGTCAGAATGCGAGGAGATCAATATCTTTCCTCTAATTCAGTGGAGAGATCTGCCCTGTTTGCGTATGAATCATGATCACGCAGCGCATCANTTTTTGAGAGGTACTCACAATTAAGCTCCTACAGTCGCTCCAAGGTCCCGGTGGAATCAAGCCGATGATGGACATTGCCCTTCCACTCATGATTTCCACATCAACAGTAGCGATGTTGATGTTCATCGACCGGCTCTATCTCAAGCACGTCAGTGCAGAAGCAATGAACGCTTGTTTGAGTGGAGGCTTCACATCTTTTGCCTTCTCCTCTTTCTTCATTGGCATCATCGGCTTTAGCACAGCCTTGGTCGCTCAATATTNGGGAGCTGGGAAACATCCAAACTGCCCGAAGGTCCTCACCCAGACGATCATTTTTAGCTGCCTGAGTACCCCAATCCTCTTAATCCTGATTCCTGTGGGAAGATGGGTGCTCGCAACAGCGGGGCTTTCCGCAGGTGAGATGGCACAGGCTCAGACGTACCTGACAATCTTGATGGCTGGCAATGCGCTGGATCTGTTTCGGCAAAGCTTCAACGGCTATTTTGGAGGGCTTGGCAAAACCAGAGTCGTGCTCTTGTCGACCTTTGCGATGGCCATTGCGAACGTCTTTGCAAACTACGTCTTAATTTTTGGAAAGTTGGGCTTCCCGGCAATGGGCATCATGGGAGCTGGATATGGAACCCTGTTTGCCTGGTTCGTTGGCTTAATCACGCTGTGCGTTGTTTACTTCAAACAGATCCAATTTCCAGAGTATCAGCTTCTGAAGAGCTTTCAGTTGGATATCGAAATCCTGAAAAAGCTCGTCCGCTTTGGACTTGCCAGTGGTTTGAGAATCACTCTGTTAATTTTTGCGATTGATCTGANGATTCTCGCCTTTCAGTCCTACGGAGTAGAGGTATCTACCGCCATCACAGTCATATTTACCTGGTTTCAAACTCTTTTCATTCCAGTGATTGGTCTGGAGATTGGCACCATGAGTCTCGCAGGTCGCTTTGTCGGAGCCCGTGATCTGGACTCTGCTTCAGATTCGGTATTCTCAGGCCTTTTCTTGGCCTCAGCCTACGCCCTGATTCTCTCTCTAGCCTGCCTGGCAGTCACGCCTGCGATGGTCGAATTGTTTTTGGAACCCGACTCCTCTGTAGCAACCCGAGACCTGGCAATTTGGGGAACCCAACTCAATGCCTTCCTGATGTTCATCTTGGCTTGGTCCAGCATCTTGGGGGGAGCACTACGTGGAGCAGGAGACACTTACNGAGTGATGTTCATCTCTGCGGGTTTCTGGTGGTTACAATACGCTCTGGTAGTTATCCTGATTCACATGTTTGGGCTTCACCCAGATGACGTGCTGACAATTCATGTGCTCAGCTCTCCGCTGCTTTTAATTGCCATGGTGATGCGTTTCCGGAGTGGCATCTGGCGCAAATTTGAGTTAACTAGCTAGAGCTAGGAGTTGGTGGGGAAATTGTGTCAAAGCAATTTAATGGGAGACATCAAAAAATATCTAGATATCGTCAAAAAAAATTTGGATGAGATTGAACTGCTGGAGGATCTCAGTTCCACTGGAACCTGGTATCTTGATCTACGGACCATGACGTTCACAGAAATGAGCGAGAAAATCTTTGAACTCTATGGAATCAGCAAAGGCGACTCTACAAGCTACGAGAGCTTTTTGTTCGATTGNGTATTGCTGGATGATCAGGCCTACTGTGAACAGAANAGATTGGAAATCATGAACGNGAAAGGATCTTCAAAATTTCTGTTGGAATTTCGCATCATCAGACAAAACACGGGAGCGATCCACAAGCAGCGAGTGCTTGTCCAGCGAGTGGAAGATGAAGAGGGCGATTTGATTGGGTTAAGAGGAGCAGAAATGGATTTAGGAACCGTAGAAGCAGAGTAACCATCCAGGTGATCACCAAAGTTTCAATCAAAGCCAAGCGCGCTAGCCAAGGGCAACCATCTCTAATACCACGATCCTAGCAGATTTCTGGTAGTAGGCCCAATCTCACTCTGTGGCACCAAGCACTTCAAGAGTTAGCGAAAAGACCTAGTCAATCCTCTCCATTGACCAAAGACTAGACACAAGTTATCTCAATTTTTCAAAACATAGTGGACTAAATCCGAAAATAGGCGTAAGTCTGATATATTAAAATTGGAAGCCTTGTTGTTTGAGCCTGCAGATCATCCAGGCGTCGTAAATCCACATTCGCCTCTCCTCAANCAAGAACGCGCACCCCACTTCCTTGACCCAGTTGCAAAACTGAGTGGCATCAAACTGCTACTCGAGCCTCTAGTTATTCAAGCCTTGTGAACTCTGTCTTCTCCGACCCCTATTCTTTTGTTCGCATCATCTATCGAGTGTTGCAGCTTTCACTGAAGAACCCACTGCAGTTGACGGTAGCCATTGTTGCAGTGGTAACTGGAGCTACGCTTCAGCTGATGATTCCCAAGTTTCTGGGCCAAGCTGTAGATCAGGCCAGCGCGCTCTTTAAGTCAGTTAGCCAAGATCCAAACACTGATCTGAGTTCACTTTATTGGACTGCGTTGATCCTCTTCTCTATCGCAGCAGTTCGAGGCATTTTTGGTTTCCTGCATTCGTTTCTGGGAGAAGCCATTGGCCAATACATGGGCTACGAGCTGAGGATGAAGTACTTTGAACAGCTCTCGAAGCTCTCCTTCGGTTATCACGACCATGTGCACACGGGAGACCTGATCACCCTAGGAATTTTGGACATCGAGGGGGTCCGGATGTTCATCAACACAGGTCTTTTGCGAATCTTCTTCCTGCTGACTCTGCTAGGGGGTGGGCTGACCCTGATGCTGGAAGCAGATCTCTTCCTGACNGTCATCTCGTTGACTTTCGTGCCCGTTCTTGTTTGGCGAGGCACTCTCTCCAGCCTGGGTCTCCGTAAAAACTGGTTGCAGATTCAGGAACGCCTCTCCTTGTTAACCAAGGTGATGGATGAGAACCTCAACGGAATTCGAGTCGTGCGAGCGTTTCACGCACGGGATCATGAGTTGAAGAAATACGATGAAGCCGCTGCAAAGGCACTCGAACTGTTTGACCGGCAAATCTTCATCCGTACTTCCAACGACTCGATAATGTCGCTAGCCTTCCTTACTTCGATGACGCTGGTGCTCTGGTTTGGAGGACAGCAGGTTCGGGATGGAGAAATCAGCTTGGGCATGCTGACCACCTTCCTTGCCTTCATGACTATTCTTCAGCAACCGGTGCGGCAGATTGGCATGTTGATCAACTCCTTTTCTCGGGCCAGTTCCTGTGGAGAGCGCCTGTTTCGAGTACTCGATTCTGCTGAGTATGTGGGAGAACCTGAAAATACACTCGAATTGAAAGATCTGGGCTCCTTGGAATTCCGTAATGTATCTTTCCACTATCCTGGGGAAGATCAGCCAGAGGTGATCAAAGATATTTCACTCGAGATTCAGCCTGGAAAAACTCTTGGAATCGTTGGTCCCCAAGGCTGNGGCAAGAGCACCCTGGTTCAACTGATTCCCCGCTTCCATGAACCAACTGCTGGGGAGATTCTCTACCATGGCCGTCCGCTGAAGGACTACTCACTGAAATCTCTGCGAAAATCCATCAGCCTTGTTCAGCAGGACACCTTCCTGTTTACATCTTCAGTTAGCAATAACGTTCTCTATGGTGATCCTTGGGCGGCTAAACCAGATGTCGTCTCTGCAGCAGAGCGTGCGCAACTTCATGAACACATCGCCAAGTTACCCCAGGAATACGATACGCTGATCGGTGAACGTGGCCTCGCACTCTCTGGCGGCCAACGCCAACGACTGAACATCTCTCGTTCACTTTTGCTTGGGACTCGCATCCTGATACTCGATGACTCCACCTCTGCAGTTGATGCGGGCACCGAAAAGAAGATCCGCGAAGCTCTGAAGGAAGGGACTGCTGAGCGCTTAACAATCATCATCTCTCACCGGGTCGCTTCACTGATGCACGCCGACCAGATTATCTACATGGAAGATGGAAAAATCCTCGAAAGAGGGAGTCACGAAGAACTGATGAAACAGCAGGGCAACTATGCACGGCTCTATCAACTACAAACCCTGGATTGAGTGATCAGATGAGCCAAAAAGTGCTGCTGTGGATGAATCGCCACCTTACCCAGGACCCCCTACCCCCTGGTGCGGCTGCTCCTCCTCCCGAGGTCAGCGAAGAAGACATGTTTGGGGCAGGTATCAATCACNAGGTGACCAAACGTTTCCTCGGTTTCATAAAACCTTATCGACGCTGGGTGATTATAGCGATCAGTGCGCTGATGATCTTTACGCTGACCCAGATTCTCTTTCCACTCATCATTCAAAAAGCCCTTGATGGTCAGTTGACCTACTTTGAAAATTTGGATTCCCTGGAGTTGGGTGTGCTGCTCTTTGCCGGGGTGGTGGTGATCAATTTCACCAGTCACTTCTTTAGTGAATGGATGGTCTCCAGGGTAGCTCAGCGGCTGCTCTTTGACATGCGTCGCGGCATGTTCGAACACCTGCAGCGAGTCTCTCTCTCCTTCATGGACAAGACCGAAACTGGGAGGCTGATGTCTCGTCTACAAGGTGACGTTGGGGCCTTACAGGAGTTTCTGGAAGCTCTGGTCTATGCGATCGGAGATTTGGTGCTGCTAATCGGGATCATCTTCGTGCTGCTGGCAATGGACCTGCGCTTGGGAGCAATGACCCTAGCGTTGATGCCAGTGCTCATGATCATCCGGGTTTTCTGGTTGCCACACGCTCGACTAGCTTTCACACGGGCTCGGATCACCTCTTCGATCGTCACTGCGACAATGTGTGAGAACATTCGAGGAATCCGAGTGGTCCAGGGAATGACTCGGGAAAGAGTCAACCGTAATCTCTATGAGACCAAGGCCAACGACCACTTCCGCACAACCGTAAAAGCCGCAGCAATCGCCCAATTGATGTTACCCACAGTTGATACGCTGACAGGACTGGCCCTGGGAATTATCGCTCTCGTCGGTGGAAACCTGGTGCTCCAGGGCGAATTGACCGCTGGTGTGATGATCGCCTACATTCTTTACGTGCAGCGCTTCTTTGACCCCATCCGTGCGCTGACCCTGCACTACAATGCCTTCTTGCGAGCGATGGCTTCCGGAGAGCGGATCTTCGAAGTACTTGATGTCCCTGTCGGCATTCAGGACAAACCAGATGCCCGAGAGATTGGACGCTCCAACGGCTCTGTACGCTTTGAGAATGTCACTTTTGGCTACAATCCAAAATACCCCGTCTTGCATGATATCAATCTAGAGATTCCAGCTGGTCAAACCATCGCCTTGGTGGGTCCTACAGGTTGTGGAAAATCTTCCATCGCCTCGCTGATTCACCGCTTCTACGATAGCTACGAAGGGAAAGTACTGGTTAGTGGACACGACACTCGGAGCCTGACCCAGCAGTCTCTCAGTGAACAAATTGCGATGGTCCTACAGGATTCTTTCCTGTTTTCAACCACGATTCTGGAGAACATCCGCTACAACAAATCCACTGCGACAAATGAGGAAGTGATTGAAGCTTCCAAGATTGTTGGCGCTCATGAATTCATTTCTCGATTGCCAAAAGGGTATGAAACGATGATCGAGGAGCGTGGTTCCAACCTGTCACTTGGTCAACGACAGTTGATCTCCTTTGCCAGGGCGCTGGTGGCAAACAGTCCNTTGTTGATCTTGGATGAAGCCACAGCCTCCATTGATTCTCAGAGTGAAAAACTCTTACAAGAGGCGCTAAATCGCTTGTTGGAAAATCGAACTGCTGTAATCATCGCCCATCGACTGGCAACCATTCGCAAGGCTGATAAGATCATCGTGCTGCAGGATGGACGTATCATTGAAAGTGGGAATCATCACCAACTTCTGGAGCTTGGAGGACTCTACGCACGGCTCTATTCCTTGAACTACGCCTCCTTTGATGACATCCCCGAAGAGTTGATCAAGAAGATCGTTGCAGAATAATCCTGACGACAAAGCACCATTCCTACTTTTGTAAAAGATCCTCATGTCACACTATCGCATCGCCTCCATCCCTGGAGATGGTATTGGCCAAGAAGTCATCCCAGCTGGAATTCAAGTTGCCGAGGTGCTCGCCCAGCGTTTTGGCTTTAGTATCGAATTCAAGCACTTCGACTGGTCCTGCCAGACCTATCTGAACACGGGCACGATGATGCCCAAAGACGGGCTTGAGCAGCTGCAATCCTTTGACGCAATCTTTCTNGGAGCAGTTGGTTGGCCTAGTGTCCCAGACCATGTCTCGCTCTGGGGATTGTTAATTCCGATTCGGCGCCACTTTGACCAGTATGTCAACATTCGCCCTGTTCGCTTACTCAAGGGCATCCAGTCTCCATTGGCAGACCGAGGTCCGGAGGATATCGACTTCGTGATTGTCCGTGAGAATTGTGAAGGGGAGTATTCGGAGTCAGGAGGGCGGATCTATGCGGGAACTGAGCAGGAAATTGTCCTGCAGGAGTCTATCTTCACCCGTCATGGAACAGATCGAATTCTGCGCTATGCTTTTGACTTAGCAAAAAAACGTGCGGGTAAGCTGACCTCGGCAACCAAGTCTAACGGCATCATTCACTCGATGCCTTTCTGGGATGAACGAGTGAAAGCCATCTCCAGTGAGTATCCAGACATCGAGGTGAACCAGTTCCACATTGACATCCTCACCGCTCACTTTGTCCTCCACCCGGACTGGTTTGACGTGGTCGTTGGTTCGAACTTATTTGGGGATATCCTAAGTGACCTCGGTCCAGCCATTGCTGGCTCAATTGGCATCGCTCCCTCAGCGAACATCAACCCCAAGGGGACCTATCCCTCGATGTTTGAACCTGTTCATGGTTCAGCTCCAGACATTGCAGGACAAGGAATTGCCAACCCCATCGCCACCATTTGGACCCTCGCGATGATGTTGGAGCATCTCGGTGAGAGTGAAGCAGCTCAAGCCTGTGAGGCAGCAATGGAAGCCGTACTGATCGCTGGCCCCGAATCCAGAACTAAAGATCTTGGAGGAACCGCCACCACAGCAAGTTGTACCGAAGCGGTAATGCAGGCACTCATGGCCTCCTGAAAATTTACCATTTATAGTGATTCAGCATTGAGAAGTAACGACTCTACTATGGTCTGGTTGAACTGCCCAAATATCCCCCCCTATCTTTACGCTCAGTAAAATCCCCTCCCACCGTCTGTGAAGGTTCCCCTCTCCCAAACTGGATGAGGGTTTGTGAGTGATCCCTGACTTTTGAGCTACCAATTGAGAACCCCGATGACTAATCCTCTCTACCAAAGCTTCTTCCAACGGCACCGAGACAGCGAAGCCCTACTGATGATTCGTGAGGATGGGAGTCAGCTCAGCTATCGTAAGTTTCTGGACATCGCGGCCCGTTTTGCAAATACCTTGGTAACTTGTGGGATGAAGCCAGGAGATCGAGTGGTACTTCAGGTTCCAAAATCAGCAGAAGCCTTGGCCGTCTATGCCGCCTGCGTTCAGAGTGGATCAGTGATAGTTCCCTTGAACACAGGCTACACGGCTGATGAGGTGGATTACTTCGTTGGAGACGCTCAGCCCAAGTTGATGATCTGTGATCCCAAGAACAGCGGTGGCTTGCAATCCATTTGTGAAAACCACAGCGTACAACTCGAAACACTGGATGCAGTCGGAGAAGGCAGCTTTGCGGAACTCTCAGCCAAACATCCAGAGACTTTCCCAACCATCGAGCGCTCCATCGATGACCTCGCTGCCTTCCTTTACACCTCAGGCACAACCGGTCGATCTAAGGGCGCAATGCTCACCCAGGTCAATCTACTCTCCAACGCCAAAGCACTGGTTGAAACCTGGCGCTTCACATCCAGTGATGTGTTGTTTCATGCCCTGCCGATCTTCCATACCCATGGACTCTTCGTCGCTTCGAACGTTACCTTCCTAGCTGGCTCCTCGATGATCTTCATGTCCAGTTTCAAGGTGCAGCAGGCCATCGATCATCTTCCTAAGTCCACCACGATGATGGGAGTTCCTACCTTTTACACTCGCCTGCTGGATGATGCTCGGCTTAATCGTGACTTGGTGCAACACATGCGGCTGTTCATCTCGGGAAGCGCACCTCTGTTGTCTGAAACTCACGTGGCTTTTGAGGAAAGAACGGGACACCGTATCTTGGAGCGCTATGGAATGACCGAGACCAACATGATCACTTCCAACCCCTATGATGCCGATCGTCGTGCAGGTACCGTGGGACATCCTTTGCCAGGAGTGGAAGTCCGCATCACCAATCAAGATACAGCAGTCCCTACTCAGAATGGTGAAATTGGTATGATTGAGGTGAAGGGGCCGAACATCTTCACTGGTTACTGGAATATGCCAGAGAAGACCGCAGAAGAATTCCAAGAAGATGGTTTCTTCATCACAGGAGACCTAGGGCAGCTGGACGAGGCTGGCTACGTTCAGATTGTGGGACGTTCAAAGGATTTGATCATTTCTGGTGGCTACAACATCTATCCAAAAGAGATTGAGTTGCTACTTGATGAACAGGAAGGTGTGTTGGAGAGCGCTGTGATTGGGGTGACACATCCTGACTTTGGTGAGGGTGTTGTTGGAGTTCTAGTTGCCAAGCCTGGGTTCACTCTGGATACCGCAGCTATCTCAACGGCGATCTACTCAAAGATCGCCCGCTTCAAGCAACCCAAGCTGCTCTTTGTCCTCCCAGAACTTCCCCGCAATACAATGGGCAAGGTCCAGAAGAATGTGTTGCGGGATCAGTATGCTGACGTTTTTCAGTCCCAAGAATGATGTTTGTTGGGATTATTTTAATTTGCACAGCTACCAAAAACAGTAATCGTTTTAATCTTGCCATGAGCTGCTGGATTAAATTGAGGTCGATTCCCAAAACTTGCCAAAGCCCACCGATCCTTCAGAATGGCCTCCTGAATTTTTTGCTGAATTTCTCAAGCACTGAAACTGGATTCTGCTGCCCCAAGCTCAACCAACACAAATGTCCAAGATCAAAGCCGCCGTTTGTCATCAATTTACAGCACCTCTACAGATTGAAACGGTCGAACTGAGATCACACCTTCTCAATGAGATTGAGGTCAAGCTGGGGGCTGTAGCGATCTGTCACTCAGACATTGCCTTTGCAGAAGGGCTTTGGGGTGGGGTTTTGCCTGCAGTCTATGGCCACGAAGCGGCAGGAGTAGTAGCTAAGGTTGGAGCTTCTGTGAATGGTATCTCTATTGGGGATCATGTAGTCGTCACCTTGATTCGAGCCTGTGGTCATTGTGTGAGCTGTGCTGCGGGTCAACCCACAAGTTGTGAGACGCCTCAGGACGCCTCAGCCAGTCCACTAAAGGACCAGAGGGGACAAATCCTGCAACAGGGAATGGCCTGTGGAGCATTTGCCGAAAAGGTCGTTGTTAATGCGAGTCAGGTGGTCCAGATTCCAGCAGAACTTCCTTTTGAGGTTGGCTGTCTGCTGGCGTGTGGAGTGATCACGGGTGTCGGGGCGGTTGTGCATTCTGCTCAACTACGGGCAGGCCAGGACGTCGTTGTGATTGGAACCGGTGGGGTGGGCCTCAACGCAATCCAGGGAGCAAGGATTGCTGGAGCTCGCCGAATCGTCGCTGTGGACCAAATTCAGCAGAAGTTACAGATCGCCCAGGAATTTGGAGCCACGGATGTCGTCCTTGCCACCGATCCAGAACCCTGGCAGCTAGCTCGGCAGGTCTTGGGTCGTGGAGCGGATGCCGTCTTCGTCACCGTGGGAGCAGCCGCTGCTTATGAAACTGCTCCACAGTATCTGGCACCAACTGGCAAACTAGTGATGGTTGGAATGCCAAGATCAGATGATCTCTCGAGCTACGATCCTGGAACAATGGCTTCCCTCAACCAGGGAATGGTTGGTTCCAAGATGGGCAATGTGGTGATTCAAAGAGACATTCCGTGGATGGTTGATCTTTATCAACAAGGACGACTTAAACTGGATGAACTGGTTTCAGGACGCTGGCAGTTGGAGCAAATCAACGAGGCAATCGCTGATACCAAGTCTGGTAATGCCCGACGCAACGTGATTGTTTTCGATTGAAATGGGGATCCCATGAAACTGACGGACCTGGACATCATTGTCACGGCGCCTCCAGCACCTGGATGGGGTGGGCGTTACTGGATCCTGACCAAGCTGACGGCCAGCAATGGACTCATTGGATGGGGGGAGTGCTATGCCTCGAGTGTGGGTCCAACGGCGATGAAAGCAGTCATTCGAGACGTCTTTGAACGTTACTTCCTGAATGAAAACCCAGAGAACATTGAGAGACTCTTTCGACGAGCTTACTCCTCAGGGTTTACCCAACGGCCTGATCTGACCGTGATGGGAGCTTTCTCAGGCTTGGAGATCGCCTGTTGGGACATTGTAGGGAAGCACCGGGAGCGCCCAGTTTGGGCCTTGCTCGGAGGAATGTTGAATGAGCGGATTCGGCTCTACAGTTATCTCTATCCACTACCACATCATGATCAAGATGCCTTTTGGCATTCACCAGAGATGTCCACAGAGAGTGCGCTGGAATTGGTGAAGCAAGGTTATACCGCGCTCAAGTTTGACCCAGCTGGCCCCTACACGATGCGGGGGGCACACATGCCATCCTTGGATGATATCTCTCGGTCTGTGGAGTTTTGTAAAGTTTTGCGAGAAGCGGTTGGGGATCAAGCCGACCTGTTGTTTGGAACCCATGGTCAGTTCACAACCGCTGGTGCTATTCGTCTTGGTCAGGAATTGGAACCATATTGCCCCCTTTGGTTCGAGGAGCCCATTCCACCGGACAATCTGCTAGAGTTTGCGCAGGTTGCTAAGTCGATCAGGATTCCAGTAGCTACGGGAGAGCGACTCTGTACCAAGACTGAGTTCGGCAGCTTGCTAAGGACTGGAGGTGCCTCAATCCTGCAACCAGCTCTTGGTCGTGTTGGAGGGATTTGGGAAGCTAAGAAAATTGCAGCAATCGCCGAAGTCTTTAACGCCCAGCTTGCTCCTCATCTTTATGCCGGGCCTATCGAGTGGGTGGCCAATCTACAGTTGGCAGTCTCAATTCCCAACTTATTGATGGTAGAGACGATTGAGACCAAGTTTCATGAGGGTTTGATTCGGAGTTCAATTCAGATCAATGAAGGCTTTGTCAGTGCTCCACAAGCTCCTGGATTGGGTATCGAGGTCGATGAGGAGTTGGCTAGGGCAAATCCGTTTGAAGGTGAGGGTCTACATTTACAAATGCAGGACAATCCTTGTATCTACTGACACTTTATAAATCCAAAACGAGGTTCGGATTAATAGTGATTAAGCTATTTTTAGTATAAAGTTTAGGATGGAATTTCGAAGAGAATTGAGAGGACTTTAATAGCAGCAGGGTGCAGAGATATTTTTGATTTCTGAGACCAAATTTAAAGTTAGCAATTATTTGATGTGGCGACAATCTTGACTACGCATGCCTTCAGCATAGTAATTAAAATTGATACGAATTACTAATCTTAACTCTACAAGCGTCTTGTCCAATCATATTTATCAACTAATCGCAAACATTCGCTGAAAGCACGCCCGTCAAACCAGTGTTTTTCTGCACAATTCTTTGTGCATCCAGCTTGCAATGACAGCATCAGAAGTACAGCGAAGAAAATAATCTTCATCCGCCACCAAGTCTCACACACTCGCTAAAAGCGCGTCCGTCAAACCAGTGCTTTTCAGAACAGGTTTTAGTACAACCAGCTTGCAATCCTAAGATTAGCAAAGTGCCACAGAATAGAATTATTTTCATCGCATCCTCGTTTCCTTGTTATTTGGTCAACAAGTTTTTTAGAAGAGAAATAAGATAAAACTGTATCAAGCAAAAACCTTTCCAAATCTATCTAAGTTGAATATTTGGGAACAATCTAAAAAACTAGCCATCGTTAGGGGTCTGTGTTTGGGGATTTAGACCTTAGCTATTCCTTAAGCAAATCTTGTTTGCGCCCAAAGCATACTTTCAGAGATGACAGATTCTATTAAATTCTATCGGAAGCGAGGTGCAAATTTATAAATACATCTGTATCCAAAAATTGAGATGGCAGTAAGCAAAGCAATAAAACCTTTGATGAAGTCTTTAATGGATCACCACTCTCTTTTGAACGGATTTACATTCTAGGAATTGGGTTGGTTTACTTAGAATTCAGGGTTAAACCAAGATCTGAACTTACCTTCTAAATTTTGAATTTGAGCATTGTCTTTCTATCCGAAAAAAAGACCTGTCTATTCGCTTTAATTGCGCAAACCCAATCTTGTCATATCAATGAATTTGTCTTAGTTTGAGAAATTCCTAGTTCATCCTCACCTTCGCTTCCCCTTCAGAGAAAAATGAAAATGTTGAAGAGAATGATCATCGGATTAATTACCGGCCTAATGTTGGTTGGCTGTTCTGGCAAAGTAGTACGGACCTTGGCACCGGACACCGTGGATGAAAAACGTATCAACCTCGAAGCCAACAAGTCTTATCGGCAAGTCATCGCAGAATCGAAGCTTTCCAAAGACAAGCGCTTGGTAGAAATGGTCAAACGGGTAGGAATGCGGATTGCGAAAGCTTCCGGTGAGCCTTTTGACTGGAAGATCGAGCTGATCGAGAGTCCTGAACTCAACGCTTGGTGTATGCCAGGAGGCAAGATGGCGATCTACACGGGAATCCTCCCAGTCCTAAAGACCGAGGGCGCTTTGGCAGCAGTGATCGGTCATGAAGTTGCTCACGCCACTAGACGTCATGGAATGAATGGGTACGCACAAGCTATCGAAAATCAGCTAGCAACCGCTGCAGTGGCTGGAATCGCAGTGCTGGCCGCAGAATTCTACTGTGAATCGCAGGAGTGCAAGGCTCTCGCAACGATTGGGGGAGCCGCCGGTGCGATGGGATTAGCTTTCTTTGAGCGTAAGTTTAGTCGTGATGACGAGACCGATGCTGATCGTATAGGTCAAATCTACATGGCCAAGGCTGGTTATGATCCAGCAGAGGCGATTGAAGTCTGGGAACGTATGGCCAAGGCGACGGGTGGCAAAGGTGGTCCAGAATTTATGTCTACCCATCCCAGCAATGAAAATCGCAAGCAGCAACTCTCTCAATGGCTCTCTGAAACCAAGTCACTTTATGAAAAAGCACCACAAAAGCATGGGATTGGAGAAACTATTTTTTGAATTAATTCTAAGAAGTAAAAAAACTTGAGAGGAGGCAGCTTGGAGCCAGTGAATTAGTCTGGTCCAGCTGCTTTGAGAGACAGCGTAGCGATCAGCTAACGGATTGTTGTCCTGCAGCGTCGTGCTTCAGACGTACTTTCTCTTGAAGGGTCTCACGAAAATTTGACAGAAAAGCTGTGAAGGTCTTGAACTTTGGAACATGCTTTTTCTTTGTGGCCATTGGATCTCTCCTAGACATAATTTAATTTTAATGGCGAGGGACTATGACAATATCGCCTTGTGCAATGACCAATGGTTTATCAAAGCCAATTTTGTTTGGGGAGGAGAACTGGGGGAGAGATGCCCTCTAGATATAGCTGAGAGATGCGAAGACATCATTCTCTGCTTGCATCCCAATCCACCGCTGTCATACTGATGATATCATTATATGCCTTAACGACTTTCAACAGGTTCAAAGCATGAGCAAATCCATTTCTGGTGAGAATGCGCCTTCTCAGTTCAAGTACATTGGCAAACCTCGGGGAACCATTGATGCTCCCGAAAAGCTCAAGGGGCAAGCACTTTATACCGCAGATCTTCAGCTGCCCAGCATGTTGCATCTACGACCAGTCCTTAGTCCGCATGCCCACGCACGTATCGTTTCAATTGACAAGGAAGCAGCTCTCGCGGTGCCGGGAGTTCGCGCTGTGCTCGATGCTAGTGACTTAACTCATTGGAGAAAAAAAGCGGCCTCTCGTGTGGGAGCACTGTTGGCACGAAACGAAGTGATGTTTCAAGGTCACCCCGTAGCGGTGGTCGTCGGCGAAACTCCCCAGGCAGCTTGGGACGGAGCCTCTGTGGTTGATGTGGATTATGAAGAGTTGGACGTTGTCGCTGATATCCAAACCGCACTAAAATCAGGCGCACCGCTTGTTTGGCCAAATGGGATACCCCGAGACGAATCAGATGTCAGTGGAGATCATGGAGCTGTCGAAAAAGGTGAATCTGACGCAGCTAGTCTTCCACCCAACGTCCATTCCATGAACTCGTATACACGGGGTGAAGTGGAAGAAGGATTCGCAGAAGCTGATGTGGTGCTGGAACGGAACTACCGCACAGGGATTGTTCATCAGGGCTACATGGAGCCTCAAGTCTGCGTGGCCAGTCCAGATCCGATGGGGATCATGACAATTTATACAAGTACTCAGGGCCCCAGGACAGTACATAAAGATGTATCTCGACTGCTTGATTTACCTCATACGAAGGTGAAGGTTGTACCAATGGTGATTGGTGGTGGCTTTGGTGGAAAGCACGGGATGCTTGAACCCTTGGCTGCGGCGGTAGCATTGGAGATGAAAGCACCAGTTAAATTGGAGTTGACTCGCACGGAAGATTTCATGACCTCCATGCCAGCACCTGCCGCTGAGGTCTGGCTCAAAATGGGAGTCAAGCAGGATGGAATCATCTGCGCGATTCAAGCTCGGATTGACGTGGACAATGGAGTCTTTGCAGCTGCCTGGTGGAGTGGTCTACTGGCCCAGCTAATGACAAGTGGATATCGAACACCTCACCTGAAAATTGATTGTCGTGAGGTGGTCACTCACAAACCCATGGCCGGAGCTTATAGGGCTCCGACTGCTCAGACTGCTAGTTTTGCCATGGAGTCTCACATGGATGAGTTGGCCCGCAGCCTAAAGCTGGACCCGCTGGAGTTCCGCTTACAGAACGCAGCGGGTTCAGGTGACTTGATGAGTAACGGGAATCCCTGGCCGAGTCTAGGACTCAAAGAGTGTCTCACTACGCTCAAGGAGAGTGAACTCTGGCAGCAGCGCCAAACCAATGAAAACGAAGGTTGGGGCATAGCTGTCGGCTTGTGGCCTTGTGGTGTTTCACCGGCGTCAGCAGTCTGCAGAATGTTGCCCAATGGGAATGTTCAGGTGCAGGTGGGATCCGTGGATATTTCTGGAATCAATAGTGGTTTCGTACAGATTGTTGCGGAAGTTCTCTCTATAGACCCATCGAAGGTGGAGATTATCCAGGTTGATTCACATGCAGGTCCAGTGGCTCCACCAAGTGGTGGTAGCCAAGTCAGCTACAGTCTAGCGGGAGCCATTTCAGGGGCTACGCGAAACGTCAAAGATCAGCTTGCCAAGTTGGCTGCTGAACATTTTGAAGCTGCTGAACGGGATTTGGTGTTTGAGGAGGGTTCCGTACACGTCAACGGTTTGCCGAGCAAAGCTATCTCGTTAGCGGAACTGGCCAGTCAGGCTGAATCTCGCAAAGGCGGTGCAGGTCCAGTGATTGCCACATCCAGCAATTCTATCCAAGAAAATGCACCTGCTGTTGCTGTTCACGCTGTAAAGGTGGTGGTGGATTTGGAAACTGGTAAGGTGTCGCCGAAAAACTACATTGCTGTTCAGGATGTAGGCTTTGCGATCAACCCGATGTTGATTGAGGGACAGGTTCAAGGGGGCGTCTTGCAAGGGCTCGGTTGGGGTCTTTGGGAAGAAATGCCTTACGATGCACAAGGCCAGTTGTTGGCCTCAAATTTTCTAGACTATGCTATGCCCAGAGCAGATGATTCCGTATTCGTTGATGCAGTGCTGGTTGAAAATCCCTCTCCACTGGGTCCTTTAGGAATCCGTGGTGTGGGTGAACCACCGATTGTCCCGGGTGGGGCTGCGGTAGCCAACGCAGTGCGAGAGGTCACTGGGGTGCGCTTTGAGCAATTACCCATTCGGCCCCAAGCTCTCTGGAAGGCTATGAATTCCTGATCATAATGAATTTGGAAGCGGTGTCGACAATGACAGAAATGCCCTGAGTCAAAAAGCAGAGAATGAAATCGCTGTTTCTTGGAATCGTATTGATTCTTACTGCAACCCAGACAACGCTTGCGGCGAAAAGCGTGAAAGTTGACTCAGCAAAAATCAAGCACTGCTTCATTCTGGGATACTGTGACGTGCAGGTCATGAATCCCAGTGAACTGCCTAGAGGCTGGCGGGAAAGCCAACTCAGCCAGCCGATCCTACGCATCCGCATTTTAGACATCAATGAGGCGGATCAATTTGCTTGTCGAGCTGTCTCGAGGCATAGCAAGTGGGAATTCGCCAAAACCCAGCTCCAAGGTGCTACCTCACTGCACCTAGAAATCAATGGTAAATTCAAAGGCAACCATGCCACAAGAGTCTTTGTTGATGGTAAGTCTCTTACTGACTTAATTATACAATTTCGCTGTTAGGTAAGGTACCTTCGTACATTAATTCAGACCTACCTATACTAAACGTTGGACCTCACGTAATATTTCTCCTGCTAGTCCCTGAAGTCAGATCAATAACACTGATTCCTCAAACAAAAAAATAGTGCCATAAATGTTTCATTTTGGGCGTTTTACTCCTTGATTATTTACGACAAAAATCTAGTCTTCGATGATTCAAAATCATTAATTTACAACCAACATCAAACAAAGATTCAGCCATGACCAGAAACCAGGTAAAAAAACCATTGATCATACAATTGGTGGGTTGGGCGTTGATCTTGGCCCCAATTGCATACTATGTAACCACGGCTTTGCAATGGCAGCGCTGGTCCTTAGTGGTGTTGATCGAGCAATTGCTCACTTTGCCGCATGGGCCACTCAAATTGGTAGTCATTCTCTCATCGCCACTGGTTGGGCTTGCGGTGCATTCGGTCAAGGCAATTGGCTGGATCAGTTTCATGCTCTATTGTGGAGCAACCATCTTCGTAAACTTTTACATTGCGTACTCTTCCGAAGTGGTAACCAATTTTTCTGCTAGTCTCTACTCACTGACCGGAGTCTTAGCTATTCTGGTATACGTGGTCAGAAAAGAAATCATGGCTCCGTACTTCAATCCAAAGATGCGATGGTGGGAATCCGCGGAACGATTTCCCTTCAAGCTGGATGCCCTTCTAAAAAGTGAGCGAGGTGAGGAAAAAATCAGTTCCAGAACCTTTGATATTTCCGTTTCGGGTTGCTTTTTGACTACGGATTTGGAGTACCAAACTGGTCAGAAAATCGATCTCAACATTAAGCTTATAGATCCAGTTGATCTCCAAGCCGAAGTGGTCTGGGTCTGTCCTGGCGTTGAGAATGTTCCAAAAGGAATTGGTATTCGATTTATCAGCAATTTCAAGGAGATCGCAACTCAAGTGGATCGATTCAAAGAGAAGTATAGCAAAGCGGAGCGCTTTCCATTCCAGTTGGATGCTCAAATTCAGCAAAGTGGTGTTACAGAGCAAATCAACGCCAAGACTTTTGATGTCTCTGTCTCCGGATGCTTTTTGATCACGGATTATCCGTACGAGGCTGGACAGCAACTGGAACTGAATCTCAAGCTTCTTGAGCCAATCAATCTCACAGCTCAAGTTATCTGGGTCTCAGCAGGTGACGAAAAAATCCCCCAAGGAATCGGTGTCAAATTCACAAGTCATCTGGATGAAGTCAGCATGATGGTCACAAAATTCAGAAAAAATTATGGGCCTACGGTTCCAGAGAAAAAGATGTCTGCTTCACCTGCATAATCATCTCTACGAACGCTTTTGAGTCTGCACACAGTGTAGGCTCTTCCAGCCCTCACCTTCCCAATGCTCTGAAACTTCACAGGTAATCGTCAATTCCGTCCATTGAAACTGGAATCACTCGCCAGGGTGGTTGATCTAGTTGGATAGAATGTGTTTGGAGTTGACCGATCACCTCCTCACGTAGGGTTTTATCAGCCTGCATTGTGGTGATGAACTGCTCAACTGGGCAAGCTTTAGTAAGGTTGGTAAGTTTGCAGACACGTTGAACTACTTCTCCCTGGCTGACCGTCTTGAATTGGCGGGCTTGAGCAGCAATAGCTGCAAGACCTGCAGGCTGCGTATCCTCCCAAGCCAATACTCCCAAACAGGCTGCATAGCCAAAAACAGGACCAGCGGGCACTTTTAGTTGATGTTCCACACCCTGCATTTCAACGTAGTCATAAGCGATCCCAATCCCCTCTGTATTGTGCATGTGGAGGAGTTGTTCCTCATTCAACCAAACGACCTTCAATTCCGTGATCGTTCCCGATGATGGGAAAGCCGTGCAAGGTATTGCTCCGTAGTAGCTGACCAAGGCCGTGTGCACCACATCACAATCATGCAAACGAGCAGGTGTGACGGGTACGATTGCTTCCGAGCCAAACTTACGGAGCAGTTGATAGGGAGCGCGGTTTGAACCAACAGCTAGTACGGGCGTTCTTCCAAAAAGCAAGGGGGCAGCCTGGACTAGGTTGCCCTCCTCCAAGTCACGTTGATTGAGTTGAAACAGCCTTCCCTTTGCTAACAAATAGCCACCTTCAGGTGCCATGTAGGGATAAAGGCTCGCACGTTCGTGCTCACTGAGTTCCCCAAGATATGCTCGTGAGCCTGCAGGCTCGAAATCATTTTTCAATTTCATGGTTCCATAGGAGAGGGTTAGCCCCTCGATATGCTGCGATTCTCAATCAAAAATTCGTCATACATGGTGTTCAGCAAAAAATTTACCCCAAAGTAAAAAAGTTGTTTTGGTTAGACACTTTGCTACATTCAACCTGAGAAGAGTTTTCAAACAATATTTAAGGATTGACCTGGGAGGACTTATCAATGAAATTTCAAACAAATTTCTGCATCATTGAACTCATTATGTCTGGGATCTGGATTACAGACGAGCGGTTCAACAGTTGGATTTGAAACTTATTTGAGGGATCAAAAAGATATTTACTTGAAGAATTAACATGAATTCAAAGTACAAAATTCTGGTTTACTTTTTATTTGCAATTATTGTTTTACTGTTTTTAGGGGGGGCAACATTTGATCTTAACACGTTGCTAATCACAGGTTTAGTAGCAGCTTTAGGAATTCTTTTTGTGTTACCAATGAAAGAAGATGCTGAAGAGTAGATAGTTCACTTTCAGTTTGCATGAGTTAAATTTTCGCTTTCTTTGCTAACTGATCCAGATGCTGTTAGGTCACTCGGGAATAGTTAGAATCAGAGGCAAACCAAAATTCAATCCTCTCTCATCTATGGTACGTCTGGCGTACAGGGTTGTCTTGAAAGTAATTTTTGTTTTCACGATCAACTGCCCGCTTCCATTCTAAAACTTCTTCAACACCCATTGCTCGATTTGGAGGAGATTCCATGATGAATGAGCAGTTTTCTGGCTCGACCCCAGAAACCAGTATTGCAGATTCTTTCTCAGTAATGCGAGACGCGCGTTGAAGATCAGCGGCACAATAGCGGATGGCAAAACCGATTCTTGGATAATCGGTTTGGTTTGGCCCACTAGCATGAATAGATCGAAAACTGTGCAAGCTTATCTCACCAGGTTGCAATCTTAAATCAATCGCCTCATTTGTAAAATCAGCGATCTTCTCACCGACAACAATATGCTGCCCGCGACTTAGCATATTCTCATTTGAGGGCTTGAACTCATGTGCAAGTTGACCCCATTTATGTGATCTGGGAACCACACGTAAGCATCCTGATGCTGGTGTTGATGGTGTTAACGCCAGCCATACTGTGACTGCTTTCTCAGGCATAGCCATACCAGCGTAGGTCGAGTCTTGATGCCAACTATAGAAGCCCGATGATTGGGCTTTCTTAATACACCAATCTGAGGACCAAACGAGAATATCTTCAGTTCCCAGAACACTACAAACCACGTGGATGACGCCAGTATTTTTTATCACATCATCCAAGACGGGCAGTAGCAGGTGTGTTTTAAAACGCTTGGGACCATCTAGTTCCAAAGATCCGCTCACCTCTTCCCAAATTCCTTGCGCTTCATCTTGAGAAAGAATCGGGATGGCATCCAAATACCCCTTTTCAAAAAATTTCTCTGAGACTGTGTCAGATGATACGATAGGCTTAATTCTCATATAGATAAATACAGACTGAGGTCAAACCGAAACATGATGAAGATGGAAGGTTGCGGACCAAACTGGCTACTAAAGGAATTTTGAGATATCTGCTGTGACCAAAGAAATAGAGCCAACTAAAACTTCAGATCAGTTGGAGATCCACCAAGCTCAATTGGGTAATTCTCCTAGGTGCGAATAATCTGTTCTGTTCTCTTCAAGATATCAACTCCTTGCTGCTTAAGCCACCAGGGCAAATCAATCAGCACCCAGTTTTCAGCCAGCTTCTCTCCTTCTCTGCGATAGATATCCACAACTCGCATATCTGCGGCTCGGTCACTCGCTGGAAGCCCAAGGAATCCACCAACCGCTGTATTCGTCAGATTCGGCCAGCCAAAAAAACCGGCATATGTTCCTTCAGACAGCCGACAAAGGTGGCCATTGAAGCGCTTTCCTTGCAGTCCAGTACGAAACGGATATTGGTGCTGTGCTTGGTAGCGTGGAATCGTGTAGGTCGCTCCAATTCCAGCTGGACCGTACCAAATCATATCTTTGTGCCAAGTTCTGGCAAGATACTCTGGGGGAGGCAGGTCATCTCCAGAAATATTCAGTGCCGTGAGATCTGCGATCATGCGATTAACCAGATTCAAGGTCTTCTTGGATTCTCCATTGTCTTGATCTTCAAACAACAACCCATCGTGGGTGCGTGGTCCGGGATACAAAAAAGAAGCTCCCGTTTGTAGAGGGAGTGGGGAGAGATCCAACTGGTGCATTACTCCGATCAGGTCACAGAAAAAGGCTCCTCTGACCAACTGTCCCTCCTGAACACAGTAAAAGTCAGCATAGCGCAGGAAAGCCAACTTTCGCGTGGCTCGCATTCCCAGCCAGTCCTGATCCAGCAACCCCATCAGGTGTCCCATACTGATCACCCACTCTGTCTGGTCAATCTCATTGGTTCCAGCCAGAAAGATATCCTGCCGACGCTGGACATTCTTCCAAGAATTGAGGAAGGGGATCCAGAATGCTTCTGCCACTGCTTCAGGCCCATGCTGTTCATCGAAAGGATAAACTCCATACCACTGAAAATCAGGAACTAGCTGAGACTTCAAGATTTTGGTCACTGATTTTGAGTCGGCTGTGTTGAGAGCAGCGTAGAAGTCCAGAACACGGTACTTTGGAAGAGCATAGGAATGCATTGCTGTCGGCCTACAGAAAGGTTGAAAAGCTAAGTGTCACTAAATGATCTCCAAATCCACCAGAGAAATTAAGCAAATGCAGCAGTCCGTTGCCTGTTTAAAAAACTGGAAACCAAGGTGTCTGGACTGGTATCAACTATCTAAAACATTTGATGTTCCAACCACCTCAATCGATTGAGCAAAAACGATGGGATCAGAAAATCATGAAAATCTCAGTCTGGATTATCAATCCATGATATATGAAGGAGTTGTTTATCCACCGTTCATCAAGACAGAGGTCCTAAACGAGTTGAGAGAAAAGCACATCCTACGATCCAGCGACATTGTCATCGCAACGTTTCCAAAATGTGGAACAACCTGGATGCAGCAGATCGTACTGACTCTGCTGGCTGATGGGGATGGTTCGAAGGTGCGGAGACCAATGGACATGTCTCCATGGCTAGAAGCATGGGTTTCCGACAAAGGATTAGAGGCTTTTGAATCGTGGCATCCTGAGCAGACCGGATGGAATGGCCTCAACATCTCGCTTGAGTCTGAATGGTGTCCACCCAGACGAGTACTGAAAACCCATGCTCCAGCCCAACTGGCGCCTTGGACAGGAGGAACAAGACGTGAGGCCATGAATGGTGCACGGATAATCGTTGTTGTGCGCAACCCGAAGGATGCTGCTGTCAGCCACTATCACCATACCATCGACCTGCCTCACTGCTTTCAGTATAACGGTAACTGGGATCACTTCCTGACCAAGCTGTGGATTCCAGGCAGAGTTGAGTCAGGCTCATTCTGGGAATGGTACCATTCATGGTGGGAAGTCTATCAATTGGGCTCACTAGATTTGCTTTGGATCAGTTACGAAGAGCTGCTCAGTGAACCCGAAAAGAGCATTGGCCGAGTCACTGAGTTCATCGGATTGGAACCGACTACCGAACTGGTAAAAGGAGTTTTGACAGCCAGCAATTTTCAAGCGATGAAGCAGGCTTTTAATGAAGAAGATGCCAAGAAGTTAACCAATGGCCAAGAAGATCGCATCAAAAAGAACCACATCCGCCAAGGGAAAAGTGGGAGTTGGCCAGAGATTTTTACAAAAACCCAGATTGAGTTGATGGATCGTTATCACATGAATGAATGCTCAAGACTTTCCCTGCCTCCAAAACTTTTTCCTCAAATGAGGCTCTAGAGTCGAATCTTTTCATTACACCGAAATCTCACCTCAAACCACTCAAAAGATTTTGTTCCCTGGCATTTCTGCATCTTCAAAGATAGTTCCAACTAGGAGGGCTCCTTCCAAGTTCGCTTCACTCAGAATTGCCTCACTAAAATTCGTATTTGTCAGGTTGGCGTCCTGCAAATTGGCTCCTTCCAAGTTCGCTTCATTGAGCAAAGCATCGGAGAGATTCGCTTCCTTTAGGTTAGCGCCTCGTAGATTTGCTTCATGATAAATCCAATCAGCGCAGAGTTCATCATCCATCATGTATTCGTGGCGGAAGATACCGACCCGCAAATTCACCTCTGACAAGTTTGCCCCACTTAGATTGGCGTTGCGCAAGTTAGCGCCACTGAGGTTAGCATTTCGAAGATCTACCCCACTGAGGTTGGCCCCACTTAGATTGGCAACCAACAAATTCACACCACGCAAGTCTATACCCTGCAGATCCGCATCCTGCAAATCCCCCATAGCGCAACTGCCTGTCACCTTAAGTTTTTTTAAGTCATCTGGATTCATGCCTGCCTCTGAAAGCTGATTAGTAAAGGAGTGCACAGCCTAAAAAAACCCACTGGATTCCCCAACGGCTTTTTTGAACCGACGATCCTATTGAATGCTTTGAGTATAAGCGATTAGAAGGGAAAATCAGAGGGGATGCAGGGGAGCGTACCACAGAAAAATGTGTCGAAAGTGACGTGTTGTCTAAGGAGAGATTTTGATGTGCTGGTTATCTAAAAATCTATCTCTTTTTGGAAATCTTTGATCCTCCGCTTATTCCTTGTAGAAACCAATGGCATCTACACCAAGCTGCACACCCAGGCCATTGAGAGTTCGGTTGGAGTAACAAAAGTAAGCACAGACTTGGTTGACTTCCAGAATTTCTCCGTCACAAGCTCCTGCTTCACGTGCATCCAACAGATCTTGCTCACAGATTTTGCTAGGGGTGAGAGTCAATTTACCGGTGTAATGGATCAACGCTAGCTCTTTACCAGAGAAAGCTTTCTCTGGCATTTGGTCACGCAGTGCTTCTTCAATTACTTTTGACCGCTGAGGATCTTCCAACAAACGCTGCATGTTGGCAAAGTGGTGGGTGTAGCTGTAGACACATTCGTTGAGCAAGCTGGTGTATACGCCAACAGCCTCAAGAAACCAGAGGGGCAAACTGTTTTCAGGATGGTGCAGAACACTTCGATATAGTTTGAGATGTCCCACCATGGTGTGGGGACGCAGACTGTGAGCCCGCATTACGTTGTCGACAGTCCCACTGGGGGTCTTCGCAAGCTCGTAGGCATCCTTAACAGACCCTGTCGCTTCCTCTAGAGGAACCATGTGAATCCACGCACTCATTGAAATTTCTCAGTAATGAACCTTTACACCCTTAGAAGGGCGAGTGAAGACCCGATAGACCATTGACTCAAAGAACTCCAAGGGAGCAGTTTCGTATTGGGTTTGGATGGCGGTTTGATCATAGCGAGCAACCCATTCTGCAGTATACTCGAAATAGGGATGCCCTCGATAACTCTCACGTGCATTCGCATCCAACTGCAAATTTCCACTGGCATGATGGTCAAGAAACAAGGCATGGTGCCTTAGCATCCAGAGATTCTTTTCGGAAATGTAATTGGCAAGCAACGTAGCTGAGAATTCACCATGGTTGTCTGGACAGACGATGAAGCCCAAATCATGGAACAACCCACAGACAATTGTTTCTTCGTCTGCTCCATCCTGACACAGCATCGTTGCACACTGCAGACAGTGGCGGTAATTGTTTACACGAAATCCGTAACTCGGAGAGTTTTTGGAAGCAGCAAGCATGTCCAAAGCCTGTCTTGCCTGCTGTTCTTGGTTGTAACGAGCTCGGTATGCATTCAGATCATTCCATTCCCCAGAGGTCAACTCTTCCATGGCAGTTCGGCTCTCTGGCAAATGCTCGTAAGCTGGCAAAACCGGGGAAGGTTGATGCAGGAGTCCGTCTGATTGCAGGAAAATCACATCCTTGGGAATACTTGGAGAATCTAGAAATTCATCAAAATTCGGTTGCATAGTCTCAGAAGCAAAATCGAATTGTGCAAAATCAACTCAGTGTGAAAGGATCTGACTCAGAAACAGCTTGGTCCTCTCGTGCTCTGGCTCTGAAAAGAATTTTCCTGGCGGTGATCGCTCAATAATGCGACCTTCGTCCATAAACACCATTTGGTGCGCCACCGTGCGGGCAAAACCCATTTCATGAGTGACACAGATCATCGTCATGCCACTCTCAGCAAGGTCGATCATCACATCGAGTACCTCCTTGATCATCTCTGGATCAAGAGCAGAGGTAGGCTCGTCAAAAAGCATAATCCGCGGCTGCATGCAGAGAGATCGAGCAATCGCTACCCGTTGTTGTTGCCCTCCAGAGAGTGACCCCGGATATTTAGCAGCTTGCTCTGGAATTCGAACCCGCTGCAGATATTCCATCGCTAAGGCCTCAGCATCTTTTCTACTGAGTCCACGGACTTTCATGGGGCCCAGCGTGCAGTTCTCCAGCACCGTTAAGTGTGGAAAGAGATTGAACTGCTGGAAGACCATCCCTACTTCGCTACGAACCTTGTTGATGTGCTGAGTATCCTGATCCAGTTCAATACCATCAACAACGATCCGTCCTTCTTGGTGCTCCTCCAACCGATTGATGCAACGAATCAGTGTGGACTTGCCAGATCCAGAAGGTCCGCAGACAACAACTCGCTCCCCAGAGAAAACTTGCAGACTCACATCTTTGAGTACCTGAAAGTCATCAAACCACTTACTGACCCCAGACATCTCAATTATTGGATTTGGAGTATTCTCATTCATGGCAAGGTGAACCCCTAGTTCTAAATACGTGATGAGTCAAGTCGCATTTCAAGACGACGAAAAATCAGCGCGCAGGAGTAGCACAAAACAAAATAAACCCCAGCTACAAAAACCCAGACTTCAAAGACACGCTGTGTGGAGTTGGCCACTTCCAGCGTCAAAAAAGTCAGCTCTTGGATGGAGATCAATGAGACAATCGAAGAATCCTTGATCAGGATAATGAATTGACCTGCCAAGGGAGGAATTACCCGTTGAACAGCCTGGGGCAAAACAACATAGCGCATCTGTTGCCAGCGACTCAGGCCAATACTCATCGCGGCTTCTCGTTGACCAACTGAGACGGATTGAATTCCAGAGCGCACAATCTCTGTTATATAGGCGGCTTCAAAGAGGGCGAGACAAAAGATTCCTGAAAAAGTGTTTGAGAGCAAAGAAACTGGACCGAAGAGAAACTCCACCACACTTTGACCACTAGGACCCAGGCGTTGATCAAGGGTATCTAAGCCGAGTAGTGGGATGATCTGGCTGCTGATGAAGAAGTAAAAAACGAAGATGAAAACAATGGGAGGAACATTCCGAATCAACTCAACGTAGAGCCGACTGAAGGCCCGGGGAAAAAGCCGACGGCTGGTTCGCATCATGCCAGTGACGAAACCGATTAGTGTCGCCAGGATGATACTCCAGAAGGCCAACCGAAGTGTCGTCAGCAGGCCCTTGACCAATAAATTTGGCAGCAGTGATTGAGTTTCTTCGTCCCAGCGGAACAAGTAACCGGGTAGGAAGCCCCATTCCCATTGGTAGACCAACACGGTGTTGACCCGGTAGCCGATGAAACCAAAAAACCCAATAATTCCCAACAGAACGACTGAGTCCACCCAAGACCAGCGATAGCGCGAGGTAAATCGAGACATGCGATCAAATACACTGGCGGGAGAAGCTTCCTATAGGATCTTCCCCCACCGGAGTTCAATAAATTACTGTTGATCGACTTGATCTGCCCAGTCCATCGTCTTGAACCAGTAATGATGGCGCTTTTCGAGCCATCCGTTACTGGTGTTGACCATAATCCAGTTAGAGAAGAAATTCAGCGCATCTGGATCACCCTTGCGAATTCCAAAGGCCTCATCTCCCTTGGACAGGTTTTCCGTGGTCGGCATGTAGAGTGCGTCAGG
This sequence comes from Deltaproteobacteria bacterium, assembly GCA_002683655.1. Taxonomy (GTDB): domain Bacteria; phylum SAR324; class SAR324; order SAR324; family NAC60-12; genus JCVI-SCAAA005. The sequence goes on along the minus strand of NYTS01000003.1, from coordinate 40,886 downwards.
ATAACGATAAGTAAACTTTACTGGCTTTGGATGGCTGGAGAGCGTGGCGTGAGCGTTCCCGTTCACAACTTCCTGAAAGGCCATCGTATCGTCGTCAAACTGCCGAATCTTGGCTTTCGGCCATATTTTCTCAACTGCATCTGTACATGGCGTGACCCCACGTCGACAAACAAAGATCACATCAGAGCGATTGAACCCTTCTGGCCAAGCAAAATCACCAGCTAGTTTCTTACTGGCAGCAATTCCCATCCCAGAGTGAGCATAGGGAGTGGTGAAGTTGATGGTGAGATTACGCTGAGGAGTGACACTCATTCCACCAATGATCACATCGAATTTTCCAGCAATTAGCGCGGGAATAATACCGGACCACTGTGTGGGTACAAACTCAATGTCAACGCCCATGTCTTCAGCAACCTTCTTGGCAACATCAATCTCAAAACCGATCAATTCACCCTGCTTGTTGCGCATCGCCCAGGGCACAAAGGTGGACATGCCAACCATTAACTTGCCGCGCTTCTTGATCGTCTCGATAACGCTTTCAGAAGTCAGTTGTTGTTGAGTCTCTCCAGCCAAAGCACCTGTATATGCAGGTAGCATCAGCAATAGGCCTAACAGAAGAGTTAGTGAAGTTTTCAAGACTTTCATTCGTCCTCTTTTAAAAGAGTGGTTAAATCGTTGTCAGGCAATCTGTCAACGAATCTGGAGATAGGCTACTCTCCCCAGGAAGCCCGCTACAAAAACGCTTTCGCAACGTACGAAAGCTCTCAGGAAGCTTGTTAAACCACAAGCCGCCTGGGTTCAGTGACGACCACGAACTCTCCATTCGAGAACGCTCACCAACAGAGAGAGCACAATCGTGATTCCCAGATACATGGCAGCTATCGTTAGCCAGATCTCAAAACTCATGAAGGTGTCCGCAATAATGTCTAGTCCCTGAGTCGTTAAGTCAAATACAGCAATGACGCTGACGATGGCTGAATGTTTGATCAAGTTGATCAACACTCCAGTTAATGGAGGCAACATCAATGGCACCGCTTGCGGCAGTACAATATATCGATAGGTGTTCCAGCGGGATAGTCCAATGCTGGTACTGGCCTCCCATTGTCCTCTGTGCACACTCAGGATACCCGCTCGGATGATCTCTGAAGCGAAGGTTCCCTCGAAAAAAGAGATGCAGAGAACTCCAACCCAGAATCTGGGAATCTCCAGAATCGGAGCAAAGACAAAGTAGAACACATACATCTGCACAAGTAACGGTGTATTACGAATCACCTCCAGATAGACTTGTGCAACCAGATTCCCAATCCAGGATTGGGACATGCGCAACATGGCGGTCGTTAGTCCAATCAGCAAAGTAATGATGATGCCGTAGAGCCCAATCTCCAGGGTTACGAAGAGACCATCCATCAGAGGCCCCCAGATCAACTCACCGTCAATGACCTTCCAAAAATACTTGGGGAGCCGGTACCACTGCCAGTTGTAGCCCATCTGGGCAGCACCATTGAGCGTGAGCCAGATCAGAGCACCGAAGAATAGCACTAACTGACTGATGTCAAACCAACGAGAATTCCACCATTTGACCGAACGGAAGGGTGGTTTGCGAAGTTCGCTCATACTGACTGCACTGCCTTTCGATAGCTGAAGGAAGTGTTGAATCGCGACAACACATAATCTCCGCATTCTACAGGCTCATACTGCACCGAATTCGATTCTGGAAAAACCTCTGCTGGATCAACCAGTGTTTCGAAGTTGGGATCCCAGGCAATCACCATTGAGTAGCGCTCTATATTTTTTCGGTTGATCACGCGATGCAGCGTGGACTGAAAGGCGTTGTTCGTCCAATGAGAAAGCAGGTCTCCCACGTTGACCACTAGAGTATCTTCTAATGGATGAGCTGTGACCCACTCTCCTTGCCTAGTCTGCACTTCCAAACCACCCACTGAATCCTGCCAGAGTAAAGTCAGACATCCGTAATCTGTGTGTGGTGCCACACCAAACTGAGTTTCACCAAGGTCTGACGGTTGAGGCGGATAGTAAATCACAGAACTACGGGTGATTGGTCGATTAGTCGCTTGCAGAAAAACTTCTTCTGGTAGATCAAGACTCAGGGCAAAAGCTCGCATCATGTTTCTCCCACATTCTAGACCTGCTTCAAAAAAAGGATAAACAGATGCTCTGAATTCAGGCATTTGTGAAGGCCATTGGTTTCTTCCCAAGAAAGGATTTTCCTCCGTTAGATCGGGGTGTCCATCTGGTAGATCCAATCCCCAGACGAAGCTCTCTTTCAAATCTACTCTTGTGGCCTTTTCCATCTTAGCTTGGCCGACTGCTAGGAATCCATGGTGGTTATGGTTAATCCTCAGCTGGTTTTTCCAATCTTTCGGCTGTTGAAAAAACTTTTTTGTCGCTGCATATGCCTGCTGGATCACCTGAGAAGGAATGCAATGGTTGCGGATGTAAAAAAAGCCAATCCCCTCTGCTGCTTGGCGAAGTTTTCTTGCAACCTTCTGCATCGCTTGACGGTTGCCAGATCGCAACGGGTGTACGTCAATTACTGGGATTTCGTCAATTGTGATCGTTTTAGCTGCTGCGTAGCTCATAGAGACGTAGAGATTGGTTTCAAATTACAGGAGAGTGTTCTTGTCGATACAGTTGCTGGATTAATTTTAGATGGCTGAACAAGTATCCCTGATCAACGTTTTCCAAATGTGATTTTAGATGTTGATGCAGAGCTGGCAGTGCGTGAAACGGAATGTTGGGGAAAGCGTTATGTTCTGCATGAAAGGACATGTTCCAGGCGAGCAAGCGTATCGGATACAGAGTCAATGTTGTCCGAGTATTCCGTAGCAGATCAGCAATCCAAGGGCAGCCTCCATGCTCTGAAATCCGGATCAAGCGCATCACAGATTCTGCAAGAATTCTCGGGAAAAGCCAGTACCAGAACAGTAGAGCGCTGCCTGAAAGCAAGCTTCCACCCAGCAGCAATAGATAGAACAGTAACATCCCTTGTGCTTCGCGCCGCACTTTTTTGCGAAGGCGCTCTGAAATAAAAGACTGTTCCAGGTCAGAAAATTGACCTTGTGGATGGCGTACCAGATTTTTTAACACTCCCTTAAAGTAGGGAATTGCCGTGAGGTAGTACCAATATCCCCAGAAGTTCCGTGCTTGTGGAATGCTTTCCGGATCTTTTTCAGGATGCTGGGTATAGGTGTGATGAGCTGCATGCTCTAGCTTGAAGTATAGCGGTGGGATCATGATTACGAGCCCGGTGAACCAAGCCACTGCCTGATTCAACCAACGAGTCAAAAAAGCACTTTGATGAGTTGCTTCGTGGAAGGGCGCGAAGAGGTGCACCAGAACCACTCCATGTAGAGCTAATCCAAAAACCAGCCATGGAGTTTCTATCATTAAATGTAGAATGTACCCCGTTAGACCAAGCAATCCCAGGTGCGCAAATAGGAAAAGCAGCCCACGGACATCCTGTCGCTTCTGGAGTGGTTTGAGAACTTCGAGGCTAATCAACTGGTTTGGACGACGATGAGAGTTCCCAAGGCTCCATTCGTTGATCGGATTAGTTTCCGACATAAATATTGAGGATGAGACAGAGATTGTAGAGAGATTATTTTGGGTGAGTGTAGTCTGATCGTTTTTCAGAGAACAAGATAAATTCTGAAAATCTACAGAAGGTAGCTGGGATAAAAGAAGGCAAAATCAACGTGTTTCCCACCACCTAGGAGTTTCAAATTTCTTTCGGAGAAAGTAATTCGTCTTATTTCTGAAGACCCTACATCCCTTAAAGATTGAAGAAAAACATCTTGGTCGCTATCATTTTTGTGAAAACTGTTTCGTACTATAACGCAGCAGAACTGGTACATCGTAGGAAGCCAGTGATTTTGGCCTTCGATGACCCAAACCTAGTCACCTCAACGCAAGGAGCGTCATGGCAGAATCGAAACACACACAATCATGGGCAGAACTGGCAATTGATCTCTACGACAAGTTGACCGGCCGCAACGCAGAAATCACCTATGAATTTGAGAATATGGAAGTCTGGGCTCCCAGCGGAGTGGGCAAAAATGCAGAGCATGGACACTGGAAGATCAATGGAACCCTGAAAATCCGTACCCGTGATGTGAAGCAATGAGTCATCTGGAGTTTGAAGGCCGGATCGAAATCGTGGAAAGTGAACAGGATCAGTTGATTCTTGTCGGCGAAGGGTCTGGGATTCATCTCCAGTTCACAAGGTTGGCCACTCTTCGTAAACTTCAGCCTTCCTGGAAGTTCCTGATGCAACACCGTCAGGCAATGGCGCTCAACTTGGACGTACTGCGGCTACCAATTCGGGTCTCGATCGCTCAGCAAGAAATCGCTTCCTTGTCTCCGGAGGAACAACCAAATTGGCTAGCCCGACTGATTGGACTGCCTTATGGGAAGATTCGCTGGCAGGGACTAGTCAAATCACTCCTTGGTTGAAGAATACTATCGGTGTGGCCACAGAGGTTCTGGGGCCACATGTGGTAGGCGAGTGAATTCACCAACTTTAGTCTGGAATCACCATACGATCTCGGTTCTGAAAAGTCTCCATCCAAGCGGGATACTCAACGGGGAGCGCACTGGCAGATTGTTGAAACATGAAGGCTTGTCCGGCCAAATGGGCGGTATTCCATTTGATGATTCCTTTCAAATGATGATGGGGGCACCTTGCTTCATCAGTAATTCAAGTTTTAAGATCAAATATTCTGATTAGCGATTGTTCAGCACACAACCACTGTACTCCACAGCACCATTTGGGAGAATAGTGTTGCATAACTTGACACCTAGCATGAGTGCCCCGGTAAGTTTTGCTCTTTCCAAGTTGGCACCATCAAAGTTCGCCCCCTGAAGATTGGCCCCCTGTAAATCAGCTCCACGTAGATCGGCTCCCTGAAAATTTGCATTCTGCAGATCGGCTCCCATCAGCTTGGCACCTTGCAAATAACTCTTCTGAAAGTTTACTCGTTGGAGGAAAGCAATCTGCAAATCCACATCCCACAGGTTTGCACGCTGCAGGTTGCTATCAACCAGCACGGCGCCCTTCAGATTCTCATTTCTCAAATTCAGGTCTGAAAGATCACATTCTAGACAGCGTTTGGTCTGCATCAACCGATCAAAGTGTGACTGATTGAAGGCCCAGGCTATCGTACCCAACCAAAAGCTAAGGAAAACAAGGATTGTCCTTTTCATTAGATGTCCTGTTGAATGGATAAATTGTTGGATTGCACCGCGTCAGAAACCTGCGATTTCAGTTCTGTGGCGAGCGAGCAAAGAACAAACCTATCTCCCCCAGAATAACAGAGCAATGCTGATTTCAAGATCAGTAATCCTTTCAAACTTCAGGCATCTGGTAACTGGGAGTAGACTTTGAAAGAGCAACCTCCTCCTCCGTCATATCTTCACTGATCCCTTCAAAAAGTGGAGACGAAAGATACCGCTCTCCAGTATCCGCTAGCATGCAGAGAATGACAGATCCAGACTCTACTTGCTGAGCAATCTGAATCGCAACGGCAAAGGATGAACCACCTGAAATCCCAGTGAAGATTCCTTCCTGGGCAGCTAGCTTACGAGACCATTCAATTCCTGCTGCCCCAGCAACGGGAATCAATTCATCAAACAGTTTATTATCGATCGATTCTTGTAGTACCAGTGGGATGAAGTCTGGTGTCCAACCTTGGATTGGATGTGGTTCAAAGTGAGGATGACTCACAGCAGGAGAGCCATCTGCATCACGTTGTTGAACATACCCACTACCAACAATCTGAGCGTTGGCCGGCTCACTAAGGATGATTTTCGTTTCCGGACGTTCTCTGCGCATTACCCGAGCAACACCAGTGACCGTTCCACCGGTACCATACCCAGTGACCCAATAGTCCAAACGCTCTCCAGCAAAATCAGCTATGATCTCACGGGCCGTTGTATTTTCATGGATATCAGCGTTGTCCTTGGTCTCGAACTGGTGAGCCAGGAACCATCCGTTGGCTTCTGCGAGTTCCACTGCTTTCTTATACATTCCGAAGCCTTTCTGCGCTCTCGGTGTAAGAACAACTTTTGCTCCCAGAAAACGCATCAGCTTCCGTCGTTCAATGGAAAAGCTATCCGCCATTGTCACTACCAAGGGATAGCCTTTGGCCGCACACACCATCGCAAGGCCAATCCCAGTATTCCCACTGGTTGCCTCCACCACAGTTTGTCCTGGCTTCAGCTCACCCCGCTTTTCAGCTTCTTCGATGATACTGATCGCCAAGCGATCCTTAACGGAAGCAGCCGGATTGAAGGCTTCCGCTTTTACATAGAGCCGCACTCCTTCCGGAGCTAGTTTGTTGATTCGAATACAGGGAGTATTGCCTATCGTGTCAACAATTGAATCATAGAGCCGTCCCTGACCGTTAGTACTTCGTTTATTATTAATTGCCATGAAATTCTCCTCTCAATGAAAGTGATGAAGCTTTATTTGACAAAGTTGGTAACAACAAGACGAACGGGAAGCAAGCACAATTCTTGACACCTCCTTGCAAAACCATTTCCTCTAGTGACAAAAGAAGAACTAGCTGGATTTGACTGGACTTTCCACAGGGGCTCTTCATCTTGGATTTTTCTTCCTGCAAGAAATTTTGCTCCTCCTTTTCACACACCGCGCTTTTACACATCAGTTGAGTTTGAGTTTTAGCTCTTATGAACGCTACTCCTATCATTGAGGAAAGCCGAGTATTGCTACGCATCGGATTACCCGTTGTCATTTCAGGAGTGCTCAACCTCTCCATGCAGTTCGTAGATACTGTTATGACTGGGCATGCTGGCCCAAATGAATTGGCTGCAGTGGCTTCAGCCAGCGCCCTGTTCCATCCGATCTTTTGCCTAGGAATCGGGGTGATGGTCGCCCTGACCCCAATCGTCGCTCAACTGGAAGGATCGGGCCGCATCAGAAAAATTGGCACCAGTGTTCGACAAGGCATTTGGATCAGCATGCTGCTAGCCTTGCTGAGCATGCTGGTGCTTCCTCATTTGGATTCTCTATTGCGGTGGATGGACTATGAACCAGAGGTTGTCAGCATCACGGATGACTATCTGGAGGCAATCATTTGGGGACTACCCGCAGCTTTTGCATTTCTAGCCATCCGACATAGTCTTGATGGTCTTGGCATCACCCGGCCTTGTATGTACCTGACTCTCTTAGGGCTGGGTGTCAATATCATTGGCAACTACACTCTGATCTTTGGAAATTTCGGCTTCCCAAGAATGGGGGCTGTGGGGGCAGGATGGACAACGACCATTGCACACTGGGTCATTCTGATTGGGGCACTCATCTATCTTCAATCTAGTCAACGAACTGGAACTATTCGCTTTCTCAGCCGCTTTGATTGGCCTATCTGGAACTATTGGCGAGAGATTTTGAGGATTGGCATTCCAAGTGGGCTCAGTTTTGGGGCAGAAGTCTGTATGTTCACCGTTGTGGCTCTCATGATGGGTAAGTTTGGAGTAACCGCCCTTGCCGCCCACCAAATTTCTATTAACGTGGCAGCACTGACCTTCATGATTCCCATGGGAATTTCAGCTGCGATCACTCAGCGTGTAGGAAATGCAGTTGGTCAAAAGAATTGGAAAGAAGTGCGTTTTCGTGGATGGCTAGGAGTGGGAGTTTGCGTTGGTGTCATGGGTCTGACCGCCAGTATCTTCATCCTATTTCCAAAAGTAATCATTGGGCTCTACACTAGTGATAGTACTGTCACTGACTTAGCAATAAACATCCTTTGGATGGCGGCCTTGTTTCAACTCTCTGATGGCTTACAGGTCTCTTCAATGAGCGCATTGCGAGGACTGAAAGACACCCGCATTCCCCTGCTGACCAATTTATTCTCTTACTGGCTTGTGGGGATGGGATTGGCTTATCTTTTTGGATTTGTTTTGGAGTGGGGTGTAATCAGTATCTGGGGTGGTCTGATCGCAGGATTAAGCGTAGCAGCTATCCTTCATGGTCTAAGATTTTACTTACTCTCCCAAGTGCGGATTCCAGAGCTACATTATGCCCAAACATGAGCAAGTCTGCATCTCTTAGCAGACCGCTCGCTCGGCATTGAATCTATGTGAAATACCCACATAGATTTCAATCTTGTTTAGCCGATCTCAATCCAACCAGAATCTGGATCACTGCCAAAGCAAGAAACACCTGCCTGCACAAGATGACTGAACTGGCAAAATCTGCCACGGAAAGGAGATTGCGCATTTTCTGGCAACTCTACCTCAATCTGCCAAGCAGAGGTCTCATTTGCACTGAGTACCTTTTACTCCAACTCGATCACATTTCTCAACTCAGAAGAAGTGTGGGATGCTCGGACCAAGTCTAGACGAAAATCAACTTCACCTTGGCGGTCATAGAGGATATCTGCATCTAGCACCTCAACTTCTTCGACTTCTTTTTTTGTAATCACATAGACATCCTCGGCCTTCAAATCAGCATCACCGACTTTCACAGTGATTTCATACTCATAACCGAAAAAATCCTTCCTTGCAGTGGCCAAAAGATTAACTTCGGCACTACCATCGATGAGTGTGTTGTTTAACCGATTTTAATTTATCCAGAAAACCCATGTTGTCCTCACAGAAAGTAAATTTGCATAATTCTCAAACAACCAAAGTAGGAGGTGCTCTGTAATAAATGTTCCAAAACTAATCAACATTTAATGCTTTAACCTTAGGACCCATCAATCGGAACCAAACCGGTGGAAGCAATGCTAGAATAACCATAACCCCATATCCATAGGGAAGTTGAGGTGCATTTTCACGATGATGTAATAGTTGATACGATCTTCAGGCATAGAGATGATGGTCCGAATGCCACTGCAATTGAAACAGTAGCCAATTCGTCAGTAAAGCTGGAGAGCCTCAGGAATGAGTTTCTGTCACTGGTTCGTAACGACCATTGGGTAGCTGTTTACGCTGCAGTTCGTAGTGCTCGATAGTTGACGATCTCCAGCAGTACAATCGCAACCAGGCTCTGGCATAGAAAACCCAAAGCCCCCCAAGGCCCGTAGTGTGAAGTGATCACGAACAGCATACACAAAGAGAGTAAAGACCAGCCTAGTAGTTCGTTCCGCATGTGCCAAAAAGGGAGTCCTAACTTCTGCAGTCTTTCTGATTCAAGTTTCTAGGCGCTTTGGAAATTGCTAGTTATTGCGTGGGGAATTTGCTGATAGACACTGACTCCCATTGGGGTCGAGGAGGCATCTAATGGGGTCGCAACATACCGATGATGTCCTCGCACATGTTCGATTTTGAAGCTTCCATTGCACACTGGCCAGTAGAATTCCACCACAGGCTTGCTCAAATCTAGATTTGTGGTGCACAAGTTCATGACCGACCGTAATGCCAACGGTGCTCAACACCACACCCATTGAAAGTATCCAGCCCAGACTACCATTCACAAAAACACCCACACCCCAGAAAATCAGAGCCAACTGCAATGGCACAACTACGACCTGTAGTGAGCTATAATAAGGATCTTCTCCCAGAGAAAAAATTACGTCACCTTCAAAATTGTTCAGATCGTTGGCCATCCAGCGACCTACAAAGGGGAACATCCCGAAGATGATCACCAAAGGCAACCAAGCGAAGATTCCCGAGTCAGTTGTTTCCATACGATACCAGGCACCAATGGGCAGTGCCAATGGTAGAAACCCCTGCAGAAACCCCATAGCGTTTCCAGTACATCCAATTTGGGGAATTCGTCAATTTAGACATTCAACCTCGATTGGTTTAGGGGGAGAGTCTATGTAATTTCCTTTTGACTCCCTTTCCGGTCAAGGGTATGCATCGGTAACAACTTTGAATCATTATGGCAGGAATTCACTGCGGCTTCAATCGCCACCATCGGAAGGGGGACGTGCCGAACCAACTCGAATCACCCCCTGCCTCTGTTGTCTCGTGCTGTTTTTTGTTCACAATCAATATGCACAGCTCTCAACTCGATGGAGAATTCAACCATGTACCTACCGTTTTACGCTAGTTCCAAAGCCCTCCTATCAATCTTAGTAGTCTTGCTCATTGGTACTACCCTCTATGCCGTGGATTCAAAAGATCTGAAAAAGCTGAAGGAGGGGGAATGCCAAGGCTGCGATCTTAAATTTGCCCAACTTCAAGGACGTGAATTACTAGGCGTGAATCTATTTGAAGCTAATCTTCAGAAAGCGAACCTTGTTGGAAGCAAATTAGCTGGAGCCCGACTTCTCTCGGCAAATCTAGTAGATGCAAAGCTGCGAGAAGCTTCACTGATTCACGCTCAGCTTGTCGGTGCAGATTTAGAGGGGGCTGACTTGGATAGGGCAGACCTGTTTGAGGCCAATCTTGAAATTGCTAATCTACAGTGGGCTAACCTTGCAGGAGCCTCGTTGGAAAACGCTAATTTGGGTTTAGCCAATCTCTACAAGGCCAATCTTCAGGGTGCTGACCTACGTGGAGCAAATCTAACTGGAGCAATGCTTGGTGAAGCAAACCTCAGCAACGCCAATTTGGAGGGCGCTCACCTGATTGTAGTCAACCTAAGTCGTGCAAACCTAAAGGGGGCAAATCTCAAAGGTGCTAAGCTCCATGAGGCAATCCTCAGTGGGGCGGATCTGACCGATGCAGAAATGGCTGGTGCCCAGATCTGTGGAACTCGGATGCCAGCCGGGAATATGATTCACAAGGATTGTTGACTAGAGAAGACGGTGACCGCTTTTGAAAGTGTCAAAAACGATCAGCAGAAAGGGAAGGGCTGAGGTAGGTTGTGCAACTCTAATGATGTATCTTGTGCTTATGGATTTCAATCAGTTTTTCAACTCCATGCTCATGGAACAGAGCACCACGAAAATCCACATTGATGATGTAGTGATCGTTTGATGTGTGATGGGAGCGCACCACTAATGCATGAATAGGTGAGCAGGCGACTAACTCCTCTGCATTGGCCTCTGAGGGAATGTAAAAAGTCATGCTGATTTTCGCATGAGGACTGCAGTGGCTATTCGCAACCATCTTGCATCCTCCCATGCTGATATCAAGAACCTTCACGACTCCATCATTCTCGTTGTACAGGAGTGTTGCAGGTAGCACGACCGGATAGCGTTTGTGATGCCTTCGACAGTCGCCTCGATAGTGCTTGCTATCAACAAATCTCACTTCATGGTTTTGCATCTTTTTTTCTCTGACTATAGCTGTTTAATGGAGGCTTGTCGTACTGATTGAATTTGCAATGTTTTGGGTCTTTTCTTCAATTTCTGTTGAAGAGGTTGCCTCACAATCCCATGATTGTTGGAGTTAAATTATTATTTTTAACAATCTTGACAAGATAACAAATATTTTTGCCATTGAATCAATAACTGAGTCAAGTAAATTCGCTCCCTTTGAGTTCCCACAAGATCAATTTTGATCAGGAATTCTGAGCAATACTTACTTCCATAGAACAGAAATCCACTACCACAAATACTGGGGCAAACAAAACGGTTAGCAATCTAGTTCAAGAGGTGGGATCATCATGACTACCAGCTCGGAGTCGCGATAAATCTGTGGCAGGAACCAAGGTCTGATGAGCGAAGGCCTCCAACTGTTCAAGAAATTGCTTAGACACACGCACACAGTATTGGGGATTTTTTGTCTCGATAGAAACCATGTCCGAGTTAGAACGCGTAATCCTCACATCCACTGTCTTCCCAAATTCCATTGAAACCTGATCAATCTCTACGCTAGGCCAAGCGTCCTCATGTACGAACAGGGACTGTTCCTCCCACTGAATTTGCAGCGGATGCTGAATCTGTCGAGCAGTTCGTGCTGCAAATGCTAGAAAGCAGGGTAGACCCGTCATAGACTCAATTACCAGGCAGGAAGCCCCCAATCCTTCAGGCAATTGTGCAAAATCCATCAATGCTAGTCCACAGCGCAACGGACAGTGCGGGTGACTGTTACCTTTCCAACGTAGAGCAGCTGGTCTTGGAGCTTGCAGGTCATTCGACTGCATCAAGCTCAACATAAAATCTCCACCGGGCAAACCAAACTTGCTCAACCAAGCAGCTGCCCAGCCAATTTCCTCCGCATCACTCCAGCTATAACCAGCACCCCGAGCAGCCTTAACTACCAGTTGCTGGAGTTCAGACTGAGAAAACCAAAGGTGACTAGAAGTACAAAAATCCTCCGAGACTTGCTGATTCTCAGGAGACATCTGTATTGTTCAATTCATCTGGGTAAGGTTCCCCTTGAAACAAGCTGATTCGCACCCAGCGATCAGAACGAGGATCAAATCGAGTTGCTCCAAAAAAAGCTAGTTTGCTACGTAAGAGGTCGATGGGCAGCATCTCAGCAGAAATGAGATTTTCCTGAATTTCAGCAAAAGGATAGTGGGCAGAAAGTTGAACCCGACGGACAATGGAACGAAACTCAGGACGCACCAACAATAGGTGAGCCACTGGAGTCCTGTCAGACCATTTTTTAAGCACATCGCAGAGTTCAGCTACCTGGCGGCCAATGTCCAGAGGTTGTTCAAGTTCGGCACCAGGTTCACAGTACCGTTCGCCAAGGCGAGGTTCCAGCTTTTCTTCTGACACATACCAAAAGCGGGCGCATTGTTCTGGTTGTTGATAATCCATCCCTAACGCCCAGGCAAAGTGACTATGCAAATGTTTTCTCAACTCACCAATCGATTGACAACCATCGACCTTGAAAGTCACTTCTTCGTCTGTGGCCATCTGATCTCCTAAATCATCAACCAACTCCCAATGTGGCTCCAAGAGCAAGGCCAGCAGTGCCTCTTGTGCTTCCATCGGCAGTTCAAGTTCACCCCATTGCCAGAGTGCGTCCCATGGGTAGACTTGCGCTACATCCCACCCTTCATGAACAAATATCTGCAGCTTTCTCAAGCCTTCTCGTAGTTCTTTCAACTTGGCTACCTGAAGTGGATGTTCACTATGCCACTGCACCACATTTTCCTGTGCTGCCCTGAACGCTTCAAAAAATTGATCAATTGTTTCTGAAGTTAGCTTGGGTTGGGAGCGTACCCGAGCAAGCGCCTCTTCACGAGCTGCAAACCAATGATGAATCAGCGCCGGATGACGTACTAGGAACGGAGCCATGCCCAAGCCAGTCGAGTTGCCCACTCCCAACAACCTTCGTAATGCAGGATCAAGCTTCACAGCTTGCATTCCTCCTTGCTCTGCTGCCAAATGCTCGACAAGATCTACCGTGAACGCTCGGGTCAACCAGACAGAGAGCATTTCTGCTTGAAAAGGTGCTTGCATCTCTGGTCGACCTACCAAATTACCCCGATCGGCTGCACCAAACTTACCAGTCCCATAAACCGCCGTAGTACGCATCAGGTAGCCCGTCTGCTCCAGACGACCACGCTCGGGCTGACGTCCCTGAGCTAACTCTTTCACCACATACTCAAAGAGTCGTACAGAACGATTAGCCCGACTCAGCGATAGCTCCTTTGCTGAAATACGTCCTGCTTCTTGAAGAGGAACATTGCGTTCTAACCGTTCGATATCAGCAGTGCTGGGAGTGCCATCAAATAGAGTGAACGTGGCATCCCAAGCAGTTGCAATCACCCTATCTGAGCGCATCTCTTCTGGAAGATTATGAGCGAAGGCTACCAAGCTGTAACAGCGTTCAGGGCCTTGCGCCCAGTAAACGGCGTGACCAACCCCTTCATGATTGATCTGCCAGACTGGACGGTCAAAGCTCCAATTTTCTTTCTTCAAACGTCGCAGCAATTGACGCAGAAAGGAGAGACGTGTTGGGTGACTACAGCCCATTCGTGTAAGGCGCATCACCTGTCCAGGAGAGCGATAGAACCTTGCTGGAACTGGTTGCTCGATTGGCTTCACGTGACATCCTCCGTTCTTGTAGAGAAGCTCTCCGCAAAAAACCTTGCCCAGTTGTTCCCTAAAATGCCGACGATCTCCTCCTCTGCAAAGCCTACCTCCCGCAAGCCCTCTGCCAAGCTGCCAAAAGTGCGGTTGTCTGGATACCATTCTGGCATCGGTGGGAACCCAGGGGCCTTTGCGCTTCCTTCTCCGTAGTCCAAGGATTTAGTCCAGCGTCCGTTGCGCATCCACTCCACAATCACGTCCGGTTGATCCTGACAGAGGTCCGAGCCTATCCCTATCTGGGTCACTTCCATCAACTCAGCGGTCTTGGCCACCATCTCGCAGAAGGATCTTCTAGTACAGTTAGTCCCTTCTTTCAAATGATGTGGATAAAGTGAGAAACCAAGCATCCCACCGGATTCACCGAGAGTACGTAATACCTGATCGGACTTGTTACGCAGTGCCGGATGCCAAAAGGTTGGGTTAGCGTGCGTAATGGCGATTGGTCGGCTTGAAAGTTCAATTGCCTCCAGAGTTGAGCGGTCCGCAGAGTGACTCATGTCGATCACCAGACCCACCCGGTTCATTTCCTTGATCACTTCGCGTCCCATCCGCGTCAAACCAGGATCTTCATGCTCATAGCAACCGGTCGCCAGCAGTGACTGATTATTGTAACTAAGCTGCATGAAGCGCAGACCTAAGCGATGAAGAATCTCCACCAGACCGATGTCGTCTTCCATGCAACTTGGATTCTGTGATCCAAAAAAGATCGCCGTTCGATTACTCTGTTGGGCTTTCTCCAAGTCACTGGAGTCAAATCCCTGGAAAATCAAATTTGGGTAGCGCTCAAACCATCGATTCCACGCTTCCATCACCAGCACGGTTTCCCGAAAGTTTTCGTGGTAGGTGATCGTCACGTGGATTCCATCTAGCCGGCCTTCGTGGAGTTGACGAAAGATCTTCTCGGACCAGTTGGCGTACTGCAGGGCATCAATTCGAAAGTTCATACGTACCTTTTCTTATCGGCTGCGATCAGGGTGTCTTGTCGATAATGCGCAGGTGTAACAGGAATTTCCCTCAAATACCACCCCTTGTCCCAATCTGTATAGATCCGTTTCAACAGTTTATTGATTGGAATCCATTGACGGTTATGCGCTCCTCAGTCATCATCATGAAAAATAAACCAAACTCATTTGAAAGACTCGCAAGATTCAAAGAGAAGGAGGTGCACTAATGGTTGTCACCAAAAGTTGGCAACACAGAATTTGCCCAATGATCCTAAGTTGCTTTGGCATCATCAGTGTCAGTCTGGGAGCTTGCCAGAGCAGCTTCCTTCAACAACCCCTAACTCTGGATCAAGACGATCTCGTGAAGTTGATAGAGAACAAGGACTGCCCAGGCTGTAATCTTGTTGGCGCCGATCTTAGTGGAATGAGTCTCGAAGGAAGTGACCTCAGTTTTTCCAATCTCCAAGGGGCTAGATTGCGAGGCACCGACCTACGCCGAGCACGACTGCGTGGAGCCAAGTTAACCGAGGCGGATTTCAGTGGGGCAGACCTATTGGACGCCAACTTGGAAGAAACAGATTTGGAGGGTGCTCAGCTGACCGGAGCCAATCTGCGTGGTGTAGAACTGTGGAACTCGAACCTTAGAAGCGCCAAGCTTCGAGGCGCTTCTCTGGAGGAAGCAAGCTTGCGGGATACTCGCATGGAAGGAGCCGATCTCAGCGGAGCCGTCTTGTTTGAAGCCAATTTGGAAGAAGCCAATTTGACCGGAGTGAACCTCAACGCAGCCGACCTGCGTGGAGTCAAGATGCGGCGTACCAACCTGACCAACGTCAAGATGGAAGGAACCGATCTGAACTACGCAAAGCTCTGCGGAACGATTCTACCAAATGGCGAGATAACTGTTCGGGATTGCTGAAAAGAAAATAAAATCTGATAAAATTGGGGAAAATCTTTTTGAAGACTCCCCCCGAGGGCAACACCAAAATCTCTCTTGCCTAGAGAAATCAGCGAGTTGGGCAACTATGGAAGGTCCATGCAATTAGCGTAGTACGTCGTCGTTGCGGGCCAATCACTGAAGACTCCGATCACTCCAACCTGCTGCGCAAGCACGTCTAAAACCTTCATCACATCCCCATCACTGTTGATCGCTTCCTTCACCGTTTGATAGTACCAACCACCACCTCCAGTTAATGGTCCGGAGCGCTCCAGCGTCCAGGTGATCAAATCAATTCCTACCTGCTGGGCTTGACGTGCATAGGCTGAGGGCACAATTTCTCCACCTTCAAGATCAAGCAAAGCATAAATTGGTGGTGCCAGAATACGTACCCCCTGCTCTGCCAACTCCTCCATATCTTCCAGCGACGAGCGAAAGCTGGGACGATAAGTCCGACCATCTAGATAGATCGCCTGCTTGCCAAACTCTGGTTCCTGCTCAATCCAGTAAAGGACATCATCCAGACTGAAGGACTGAGGATACACATCACTAGGTGCGACTCCAGCAGCTTTGTATTCCTCAATCAGCTTTTGGGCATAATTCTGCTGGCTGAACTCGCCTTCGTAGGGCATCTCCTCCTTGGCTGACTTCAACTCGGGAGTGAACTTCACACCAAGTTCCTTGAACAACGCGATACTCTCTGCGTGGGTCATCAAGGTACCACGTGTAGCGTAGAGGTCTGTACGCCAATTCGCAGTACCTCCCATGTATTCTTCAGGAGTTGTAGCAAATGGATTGGCTGCATCCATCTTTCCTTGCAACCGCTTAAATTCAGCCAAGCTTAGATCTGATGTACGGCACTCTACCTTGGCTTTCTTACCGTTGGCTGGATCTCCCGGTTCGAAAGGTACTGTACACTTGGCCGCCAGATCAGAATGGGCCAAGATGTCAGTGGTCGTATGCAAATCTGCTTGTGAATGCCGACAGACCAACTGGCGATCTTTGGTGAAGGTCACGTCACATTCGATGACACCAGCGCCCATCCGTGCTGCTGCCAAGTAGGATTCACGCGTGTGCTCGGGAAACTGCAAAGCAGCTCCCCGATGGCCAATGGAGAACGCTCGCTTGCTAACAGGTGTTCCTGAGCATTGACTCAATTTCTCTTTCAATGGGCCCTTGTCCATATCCTCCACCAAGAAGAAAGGGCGGGGCCCAAGGTGAATCGACTCAACTGCCAGCAACTCGACTGCGCCGAAACAGATCAAACAACACATAATCAACTTTAGTCCTTGTTTCATCGGAAACTCCTCAGTAGACCGGAAAGAGAACGCAATATTCTTGGAAGTCAATCAGGGTAAGCGTAAATAGCCAAATTCACAAATTTCTGACGAATCCTGCTGCTCAATTTCTATCAGAGCAATTGTGAAGCTTTTTCAGCTATCAATCTTGTTACAAAGATAAACTTACTGAATTATCGTAGGTTTATTCATTTCGTTTGTGTTGACGAACAGCATCTCAGCATGCTGGACAACAAAACTATAGTAGGATATCAAAGACTACCATTGGCGAGTTTTTCTCGATCGTTGTTCACTGCACGAATGGAGTGGGTGTAGGTTTGACATGTCAAAATCAACTCCTGATGAAGCAATCCATCCAACTAGAGACGAACTATGAGACACAGAGGAGATCGCAGGCTTACTTCTATCATTGTCGCCATTGAAAGAAGAAAAGCCGCAAGGCGTGATCTGGGGATTCAAAGACGAACGATTGAGGATCGTCGCACGCTGGAGATGAAGGTGGAGGAAGAAAGAAGACTGGCTGCACGTAGAGCAGAAGAAATTGAGAAACTAAAGAGAGATAATCCTGGAATTAATTTACCATTGGAGAGTTGAGATTGCCATCCGTTACGATCAGCGTGCCTGTGATTTTCCAGAGGTTTTCCCAGGGTAGCCCCTGTCATTTCGCTAAATTAATGACAGGCCCTAGAGCTTTTAAAACAACAGGAAATAGTACTTTTCGCTCGTGCCATGAAAAAGACAAATCAGACTGGCAAAGGAAGGAGGAAGTCAGCACTCCACGATGTTGACAGCGAGACCACCACGGGCGGTCTCCTTGTACTTGGAATCCATGTCCCGACCAGTTTGCCACATGGTACGGATGACCTTGTCCAGCGAGACATGATGTTGCCCATCGGTTCTTAGTGACAGTTGTGCGGCATTGATCGCCTTGTTCGCAGCTATGGCGTTACGTTCGATGCAGGGAATCTGAACCAGCCCACCGATTGGATCACAGGTCAATCCGAGGTTGTGTTCCATTGCGATCTCTGCGGCATTTTCTACTTGGGCCGGTGTTCCTCCCAGGCATTCAGCCAAGGCACCAGCTGCCATCGAACAGGCACTGCCGACTTCTCCTTGACACCCCACTGCAGCTCCAGAAATTGAAGCATTCTCCTTGTAGAGCATGCCGATGCCTGCTGCAGTTAACAAAAAACGGACTACCTGCTCCTCGCTGTAGTAACTGGTGAAGCGCATCAGGTAGTGCAGTACTGCCGGGATGATGCCTGCTGCACCATTTGTCGGCGCCGTTACCACTCGTCCTCCCGCAGCGTTCTCCTCATTGACCGCCAATGCAAACAAGTTGACCCAGACCATCAGGTTTGTGGGATCATCTTCCTGCTGTAATTTGCGATGAAGACTCGGAGCACGACGTGTCACCTTCAACCCACCAGGTAGTACACCCTCATTGACACAGCCCAATCGTACGCATTCCTGCATCAACTCCCAGATTTCCAAGAGACGTCGGTAAATATCTTCTGTTGAATGCCAGACCTGCTCATTAGCTAGAACGATTTGGCTGATCGAACATTGCTGCTGCCGGCAGATTTCGAGCAATTCGGAGGCTTTTTTAAAAGGAAAAGGTAGCTCCATTTGGTCCTCCACAACCGCCAAGGTGTCCCCTTTCCCTTCGAGGACAAAGCCTCCACCAATCGAATAATAGGTCTTTTCTACAAGCAATTGTCCGTCCTCATCCCAGGCTTGGAAATGCAGACCATTTTCGTGGAGAGGTAGATTCTGCTGCCGATGAAAGATCAGGTCCTGCTTTTTATGAAAAGAGATCGGATGCTGTTGATTCAGGCGGAGTAACTGCTGTTCCTCGATTTGCCGGAGACGGGAGAGGATGTTAGCAATTTCTACAGTTTCAGGCTGCTCTCCTTCTAGTCCAAGCAGAACAGCCTTGTCACTGCCATGCCCCCTCCCAGTGAGTCCAAGAGAGCCGTAGAGGTCGATTTGTATTCGGTTGACTTTTGGGAGAGGCAAGTGCTGGAGGAATAGGCCTGCAGCCTTCATTGGGCCTACGGTGTGGGAGCTGGAAGGACCAATCCCAATTTTGAAGAGATCAAAGACGCTGATGGCCATAAAGGGATCCATTAGTAGCTGGCCTGTACGTTTCCTTTAGCCCAAAGGCTTGTGGACCAAACTGGTTTAGTGCTTTAGGGCTGCTCATGATATCAGGGACCGTGATTGCCATTACTTTTACACGCTGTCCAAAACGCAGGGTTTCATTCGTGATCGGCACAGAAGTCTCTGCATCAAGAATTGCGATAATATCTGGAACAATAGCTAACAATTCACCATCACAACTGGCTATCAAATTTTCGTTCTGAAATTCCAACTGGCATTCCCCTTGGTGAGGTCCTAGTCCTTCGATACGAATCGTACCCCACATAAAACCAGCACGAGTTTCTCGCCGGACATCAACAACTTTTCCAGAAAAAATCACACGTCCACCCTTATAAGAACTCTTTTCAAAAAGATGACGCAGCAATTCCTCAAAAGGATCTTGGCGTTGAACTCTGGCATTGTGAATGATCTGTCCCAATGCCAGAGCCAAGCTGAGTGTATTGGGGACAGATGCTCTGCGAACCTCATGACCCCGCATTGGGTAATTTGAGAAATAGGCTGTGCCTCCGAAGCGAATGGTAATGCCCCTGGCAATGTTTTCCATCCGAGAGTGGCTGTCAGTAGAGATGACTGCAAAATCCCCTTGCTCGTTAGCAATTGTCATGGGAGTTCCAGCTACACCTTCAATAGCAAAGGTTTCCATCTGGAGTTCTGGGAAAGCACGCCCCTGCCCATCTGCATCAATAATTGGTACTCCACAGCGCGCGCCCACAAACAGTGGAATGGTCGAGTTGATACCTCCTACTTCCGTTGGCATTGTCCCCCAGGCCCGTTCTCCCAAGTATTCCTGCAATTGACCAAAAGCAGTCAGCACCTCCTCGCCAGATGGGATTTTTTCAAGCAGAACCGTTGGAGCTCCNANCANTGCCGTTGGTAGAATCAGGGCGTCATCGGGTACGTCTTGAGGATCAACGATTTTAATCCTACACCCGGCAGCAAGCTCACGTTTGACCATTAATCCTCCGAGATAAGGATCGCNACCTCCTCCAGCTCCTAGCAATGCCGCACCCATACAAAGATCTTCTACCTGATTGATTTGAAGTTCCATCTTTTATTGCCCTTAGCTGATGTTGAGAATCTACTTCAAAGAGGGAGATCACCCACCACCTTGATTCGAACTCGAGTTGGATTGTCGGGCAGGTAACTAATGGGAACTAAGTCGACCTCAACAATCTCCAAGCTTTCTGGATTTGCACCTGCATCAATTGCCCGCTGTTTTGCCAGTTGTTGGGCCTCCCCCAGAATCTCATTGCGATTAGACTCTGTCAGAGTGACAATCTGCTCAATCTGTCCCGAAACCTGAGCAATTGCAGCCCCTATTGCGTTGGCTACTTGTGCATAAGGAGGTTGCAATACTTCAGATACTGCTTGAACTGGCCAATCAATCAGCAGGCCTCCTCCCCCCACCACGATCAGGGGAAGATCTTTGGGATCGGTCTTCATTCTTTCTANTGCACGATCCAGCATATGCTGCATGGTCTTGCGAGCTTGTTCAATGACTTCCCGAGGTAGTCCTCTAAGAAATTCATTATCACCCAGTTTGGCCCAACCGCCAGCTACTGCAATATCAGATGCTGTCAATTGATCTCCACCAAAACNGAATGCTTGTTCGTTCAATAAGTAACCGACTGATTCTGGCCCAACGCAGTGACCGTCTTGCGTGACCAGTGAACCTCCACCAAGACCAATAGCCAGCACATCTGGCATGCGAAAATTGGTTTTTACACCACCCACATCAACTAAGTGTGTTGATTGTCGTGGAAAGCCATTGCGTAACATCCCGATATCCGTTGTAGTTCCACCAATATCCGCAACCATTGCGTCTTGAACTCCGGCTAGGTACGCAGCACCTCTCAGCGAATTTGTTGGTCCCGAAGCAAAGGTCAGTACCGGAAAACGAGCCACATCATCTGCCGGCATCAAGGTTCCATCGTTCTGACTGATGAAGAAAGGCACTTTCAAACGTAGAGTCTGCAGAGCTTGATGAAATGCACCCACTACACGTTGAGCTAATTCAACCAGAGAAGCATTAATGATCGTCGAATTTTCTCTTGTCAATAGACCGTACTGACCCACCTCGCTGGAGAGAGAAACGCTCACTCCTGGCATCTCCTGCCTCAGGATTGCAGCAGCCTGCTGCTCCATTTCATCGTTGATAGGTGAAAAAACGCTGGTAACGGCCAGGGTCTTTATCCCCTGTTGATACAGAATTTTACCTGCCCGACGAAGAGCATTTTTGTCAAGAGGAGAGATCGGCCTACCATCAAATTCAAATCCACCCGCAATCAGGTGCTGGTGATCTCCCATCAATTCGGATAGATCATCTGGCCAGTCAGAGAGAGGAGGGACTGCAGTANCTGCCGGCAANCACAAGCGGATGATTCCCACAGGCAACAGCCCCTTGCGCTGAATCACTGCATTGGTGAACCGGGTTGTGCCAATCATGACTCCATCAATCTGATTCGTTTTCAAACCACATTTCTGCAGAGTACTGGAAATAGCTTCTACCACCCCAGTAAAGACATCTTCAGTTGTTGGCGTTTTATGCCAACCCAAAACCCCTTCGTTATCCAGAATCACAACATCTGTATTGGTGCCACCAACATCTACACCTATTTTCATCTACTGCTCTTTCAAATCGTTTGGGACATCCGTAATTTCTAATACTTATCAAGGAAGCACTACTGTACTCTGGGGATTCCAATAGAGTTTTACGCGCTGACCAAGTTCTATCAGGGCTATCTCAGGCCTGTTCGGCTGTTCGACATTCAGCCGCTGGCCTCCCAAATCGATGGTGTATCGTTTTAGAGCCCCCAAGTACACCATATCGATCACGGTACCCTCCAATTTCANGGATTCTTCTCGCTGAAGGGGTTCCAGACGAATCATTTCTGGGCGGAGCAACAATCCAACAGTTTGACCGATCTGTAGATTTGATTCTGGGATCTGGTTCGCTAGAGTATGCCGTCCAAGAAGTTCCAAAACACATTCACTGGCTTTCACCTCAATAACATTGGCTTGGAGAATATTTGACTCACCGATGAATTCACCAATGAAGCGAGAGCGAGGAAATTCATAGATTTCTTGCGGAGTGCCCACTTGCAAAAGNCGGCCTTGGTTCATGACTCCAATTCGATCCGCCATGGTGAGTGCCTCACCCTGATCATGTGTCACATAAACCGTGGTGATGCCAACCTGCTGCTGGATCTGCTTGATCCACAGTTTCATCTCCTCCCGTAATTTCTTATTCAGAGCACTTAAAGGTTCATCCAATAGCAAAATTCTGGGCTCGATCACCAACACTCGAGCCAGAGCCACTCGTTGTTTTTCTNCGCCAGAGAGATCTATTTCGTAACGCTTCTCAAATCCTTGCAACCCGACTTGTTCTAAAGCAGCGAGAACCCTTTCTCGAATCAATTCTTTAGGTAATTTGCGTTCCACCAAGCCAAAAGCGATATTGTCGTAGACTGAAAGGTGTGGAAAGATCGCATAATTTTGAAAGACAATCCCGATATCACGAGCTTCAGGCGCTAGGTGTGTGATGTCCTGACCCTGCACTTGGATCCTGCCAGCCGTAGGATCAATAAATCCTGCGAGCATTCTCAGAGTAGTAGACTTACCACATCCACTGGGACCTAGTAGCGCAAAGAATTCACCTTGGCCAATCCCCAGACTCAAAGGCTGTACTGCAACTGTTTTTTCAAAAGTTTTGGTCAGTTCTTCAATGATTACAAATGACATGAATTGGATCGTTTGAAAGCAGAGGAGNCCTACACTCCTCTGCCAAAATACCTATTTAAGAGAGGGGACCGAGAGTAATTGCAAACCTAGAATGTAGAGTTTCANAGACCAAATATTTCGTTGGTTCTGTCAGTAATCTCCATCTTGTTGGCAACAAAGAAATCCCAGTCTGGTACCCAGAAATTTGATGCAGCATCTGCACTGTTCTGAGTGCCGTTGGCAGCGAGATACTCGGTTATACCTGCTTCACGATTGGTTGGTCTCCAGAGAAACTCATCTCCAAAGGCTTCTAGGAAGCTCGGATTCAAGGTCCGGTTGAGCAAGGCAAAGGCTAAACGCTTTTGCATTGGATCTGAGTACCGGCTGATGGTCTTGGTTTGGGTCAAAATGGGATGGCTATCCCATTCCCAAACGTCCACAGGCACCCCTTTGCGTTTGAGCGAGAGTGCTTCTCCTTGAATATGTACAGCCATATCCACCTCGTTACGCTCNATCATGGTGAGCATATTGAAGGTGAATTCACTAATCTTCATCAGCATCGCGTCCTTGATCGCCTTGAAGGCTGCTTCCAGATCGTACTGATCCTTACCCCACTCCTTTGCACAAGCCATAAACNAGCAATGGTATAGACCATTGGCAGCATTATAGGTGCCTCTCCGGTTTGCATACTTTGAATCCCAAAATGAACGAAAAGAAGTGGGCTTGTCGGCATTATTCCGTACNGTAGGCATACACGTAAGGCTGATAGGCCCAGGTGATACCAGCCCCACTACTGAAGGCAAAGTCCCAACACTTGTTGGCATTCGGGACATTTGCTAGAATTTCATCCACATTCAGGAAGTAGTCTCCTGCCTGCTTTGTTTGTGTCAGGTTGGGAAGATTCCAGTTACAGATATCGAAGACTGGGTTTCGTGCTCCACTGGTCGCAAATTTAGGAAACCATGGAAATGAAGAATCCCAATTGATTTTACAATTGAAATCTTTTTTAAATTGGTTTGTCAGGTTGGCCCTAACAAATTCTTCCCATCCACCACCCCATTCCCCAATGTTCAACACAGCACCACCCGCGTCAAACACTTCACCCGAGTATCGGACATCTTGGGAGAAGGCGTGATTAATGTTGAAGATACTGGGAGCAGCCAAGCCTGCAGCAAGGCCTACTCCTAATTTGAGAGCCTGACGTCGACCTAGCTTGCCTGCTATAAAGTTTTGCTGAGATGACATACGTACCTCCGTAGCATTTGATTAAACCGCATGACCAAACAAGCGGCCTCATTCCTTGAGGTGCAACCGTAGAAAAGGCATCCAGGTTACATCAAGGGGAAATTTCCACCGGTTTTAAACCCGGTGGAGTAACTTGCGCAAGTTTACGAGTCGATTGGTCAACAAGACTGCTGCAGTCACTAGGCAGATCGCAAAGATGCCTGCTGCTGCCGCGTCCGGCTCAAACTTGTAGCGCAAAGAATTGTACATCGCGATAGGTAGTGGCTCACTGTTGGGTGCAGAGAGAAACAGAGAGACCTCAAATTGACCAAAGCTGACAATGAAGGCGAATACAGAACCCGCCTGAATAGCAGGAGCAATAATGGGTAGAGTGACTTTGAAAAAAGCTCTTACTGGAGAAGCACCGAGAGAACGAGCTGCCTCTTCTAAGGAAAGATCATAAGCAGCGAGAGCGGCACCAACAGTTCCAATTACATAAGGAGTTGAGTAAAGAATGTGCCCCACCCAGAGCCCCCAGATTGTTCTTACAAGTGGGAATTCTGTTGAGATGAAGAAAGCATAGATAGAAAATCCAACCACCACTCCTGGCAAGACGACTGGAGAGAGAAAAAAAGACTGAAGAACGCCTCGCCAGATTCTAGTCTGTCTGGACAAATAAAGAGCTGCCATGGTACCAAGAATCGTGGAGATGANCATCGTCATCAAAGCCAATCGAAAAGAGAAAAAGAAGGAACTGAGATACTTTTCTGATTGTAAGAAAGCAATGACCCATCGTAGGGAAAGACCCTTGGGAGGAAAAGAAAGAAAATCACCTGAATTCAAGCCCGCCAATACCACTATTACAATGGGTGCCAGCAGATAGGAAAATCCAAGGATTGCCAGAACAAGAATGAGCAGAGGGATTCGACGTTTTTTCATAGCTTAAGCTCCCCGAGCGGAAGAGCCAACCCGCAAGTAGACTGCGATGGAGGTCAAGCTAATCAGGAACAAAACCACACCTACCGCAGCTCCAAACTGGAACTGAGCCATCTGCATGACCTGTTGAAAAATATGGATCGGCAGTACACCTACTCGAAACCCACCCATCAGTGCAGGCACAATGTAAGAACTCACAGAAAGTGCAAATACCAGCAAAGTTCCTGCAAGAATTCCTGGCAAACTTGCTGGAAGAGTAACGCGNTAAAAGCACCGGAATCGATTTGCTCCTAAGCTTCGAGCTGCTTCTTCCAAACTGGGATCAATGCCNCGAAGAACTCCAACCAGTGTCAGGATCATGAACGGTAGTGCAAACTGCACCAAGCCAAATACCACCCCTAGAAAGTTGTACATCAGGGGCAATGGTTTACTGATAACCCCTAAACCCAGCAGCATTTGATTGACCAGGCCATTGTCCCCAAGAATCACCATCATTCCGTAGAGGCGAATTACGATGTCAAGCTGCATGGCAATGAGCACAAGCAGTGTCAAGAATGTCACTCGACCCGGGTGCTCTGTTCTAGCAATTAGAAATGCGGTTGGATACGCAATCAATAACGACACAAAAGAGACGATACTTGCCAACAAAAGGGAACGTCCTGCTGCTATCAGGTAACTGGAGCGAGAGAAGAATCTTGTGTAATTTTTGAGAGTTAGCTCTGAGGAGAGTTCTACTGTCCCAACAGCGGGAGTATTCAGTGAAGAGAGAAACATCAGACCAACAGGAATGACAAAAAATAAAATGAAGAAGATAAGAAGAGGAGCCACCAGTATTCCGCGTCGAACCTGCCGGGAAGCCAGCAAATTGAGAAAACCAGATTTTTTCTCAGTAAGGGCAATCATATTTNGGTTGGGCCTAATCGAGCCCTCAAACGTGGCCAGTCCTCAAAACTAAGAATAGCTTTGCGATCTGGTAGGGGATGCTCTGCACGATTTGTGTTTTGCTGCTGCTGAACAGCAAGAATAGCTTGCTTCACAGCGAAAGGGAGAGGATCAAATATCTGAACATCCAAACCTTTTTCAGAGAGGGNGACTTGGACTAGTGTTCCCAAACCTAGCATCCCCGTGCAGCCAAAAACAATTGCAGCTACGCCTTCTTCTTGCACCACTTGTTGGCAAGCTTGGGTAGTAGCCTTGAGGGTTTGCTCCTTATTTTTTTCGAGTTCCAAAACAGGGACATTAATTGCCTTAACTGAAGTCAGTGAATCAAGTAACNCATAGCTTCCAGCCAATTGCTCAAAAGCATGTTTTTGTCGATCCAGCACAGTCACAATAGCAAAACGACCCAAGTTACTGGCAGCTCTCATCGAGCTTTCTCCACAACCAATTACCTTGATATCGACTGCTTCTCGTGCTGCAGACAATGCAGGATCCAGCATGCAGTCAACGACAACAGCCTGCCATCCCTCTTCCTCTGCTTCCAAAGCTCGCTCTACGATTCCAGGTGCTGCTATCATTTCGTCGAGTGCAGACTCAACTGAAACTGGCCCTTGTCTGAGATAGACGCTGGAGAGTTCAGCAGATTCACACGACAGCGTTGCGAGAAACGTAGTGTCTCGAAAATCACTGGTAGTGATTGGTGTGATAATGCGCAGACGAACAGGATCCATAATAATTCTCCCGAGTTAAATATCATNACATTAGACTGCCAANGGTTTTGAGCTTTCTCCACTACCCATCCGGGTAGATTCTTCAAAAAGTCAAATTCTCATCAAAATCAAAGGAACAGAGCACAGGCTTTGGGAACCCAACTGACACCTTAAATCAAACCATCTCCAATCTGGTTGCAATTCAGAAAAACAGGCCTACACTGTGGCTCTGCCAATCAAGTAAATGAAAATTAATCGTCTGTTTGGGATCAAATTTTCTACAAATACGAAGTGAACCCATTTTCCTAGTAGGTGAAGCCAATGATCGACACTCAAATCGAACATCAGGGTGGTTGGCGCTTAGTTATGCAAAACCAGTTAGACTGGTCTAACTCTATTCATCAGCCTGTTGATGTTAGCTTCATTCGCAACTATCCCCACACAGTGCTTGCCAAAGCTTTTCTACTAGCGAAATGGGGACAAACCCAAAACGCTCGCAACTACCTCGATAAATTTAAAAGCATTTGGGAAACCCAGAAACACCCAATAACAATTGCGATGGATCTGGCTTTGGTGGACGCACATACCTGTGTCTACGAAGATAAGGAACTGCAAGAAGCTGAATTGGTGGCTTTGTTGGACGTTCTACAGAGGCAGGCGAGCAGCGATCTCATTGGCCAGGCGCTGGTAGCCAACCACCTCAGTACATTTGCTCTTCATGCTGGGGAAATCGACAAAAGCCAGAAGTACGCACAACGAGCAATTCAACTCTACAGGCAGGGTTCTGCAGAATATGGATCCCTGCATATGTATGCTCATCTGGGTCAGATCCATATGTTGAGAGGAGACCTGACCGGGGCTGCGAAACAATATCTCTGTATGGAAGAATCAGCAAATTCCAACGGCACAGCCAGCGAATGCTATCTACAGGCGATCGGACGTGCTCTGCGAGCAGAGGTGGCCTACGAAATGAATGATTTGTGGGTCAGTTCGCAGTTGCTGCAACAGTCCCTCCCTATCGTAGAAGCCCATGATGCATGGTTAGATGTGCTTGTAGCTGCCTACAAAGTTAAAGTGCGCTTGGCATTTCTTGAAGGCGGTCTGCCCGCAGCGCTTTCACAGATTGTACATGCTAATGGTATCGCAGAGTTGCGAGGTATGCACCGTTTGCAACGTATCATGCAGTTAGAAAAAATTCGTGCACTGACCCTAGGGGATGAACTCAAAGCAGCTGAATCAGAAGTGCAAAAAATTGATCCATACGCACTTGAAATTTTTGATGACACAAATGATCAGTTCGATTCGATTCAATGCTTGGGAATTGTGATTCTTTTGCGGTTTTGGATTCGTCAGGGGAGAGAGCGCAGATCTCTAAGTGTGATCAAACAATTGGAGGGCATCCTCGTTGTCAGTGGGAAGCTACTGATANTCGCAAAATTAAGAGTACTCAAGGCACTAGCACACTGGCAGTTAGGAGAACAAAAACAGGCTAAATCTGCGATGATTCAAGGGTTGGCTTTACTTGGAGAACAGCCCTTCAGAAGGTTTGTACTGGATGAGGGAGAAACCGCACAAAGTCTTGTCCGTTTCATCCTTCAAGAAACTTCAGAAACTCTCCAATTTAGTAGGGTGACTCGAAAGCGTCTTCAAGAGTTGAGTTTCAACTGGTCACGAGGAGAACCTGCATTCGATCACAGTTCTTCAAGAACCAATCTACCGCTACACAAAACTTCTAAGTCTCAGCAGCAATGTTGTCTTGAGTTGCTTGAGCAAGGTTTCAGTAATCATGAGATCGCAAACACTATGGGGATCTCTATAAATACCGTGAAGTATCACCTAAAAAACCTCTATCGAATTATGGGAGTAAATAACCGTACTGCTGCTGTCAGATTACTATGCTCGGAGAACAATCAGGAAGCATTGCTAATTTGACAAGCCAGAAGCATGGAAATCTTGGATTCGTTTTCCTAATTACAAAACCTGACTCCCACCTCTTCGTCAATCAGTAGAAAATCACAGAAAGCAACGCAACAATCAGGACCAGAATGATGGCAATCAGGATCAGGTTGCGACGGCGAAAGGTTGCGTCATCCTCAACCGTCATGACGTCCTTGCGTGATTCTCCCTCCTTTGGAATTTCTACCGGAGGAGGAGCCATCGCTGGCATCTCTGCCTGACGTTTTTCTGCTTCCTGCAGGGCCTCCTTCATCCAATCGGGTCCTGTGAACGTCTCTTCTATCTCAGATTCAGAACTGTGGTCATTCTCTCTTCGGGGACCAACTCGGCGCTCTTCTGCTCTGCGATTCTCTTGTTGGCTGCGCCGGTCGGACAATTGTCGTCGATGATTACCGCTGCGCTTTTCTGGGTCAGAATTTTCCGCAGATTCTAGGGAATTGGGTGAGTCAGACATTCCTTACCTACAGTAGGCGTGATCAAAAGTGTTCACAAATATACTTAGAATGCAATTGTTTGTAAATATCATGTGACAAATTTTTNACCGACCCAGCTTTAACCAAATTTTTCGTCACTTATAGACTTCGAGTAATCCTTTGACAAATCGTCTTTGAAAGAAGATGACTACTAGCAAGGGTGGCAGTAGCGCCAGAATCGCGATTGCAAATCCCTGGTACCCACGTGCCGTCCGAATACCGAGCATCAGGGTAGTGAAGTTTTCACTGGTTGTGATCATCAGGGGCCAAAGGTACTGACTCCAACCTACCACAAACAAAATCAGCGCTAGAGCCGCAATTATCGTCTTGGACAGGGGCAACAGGATATCAACAAAGAAACGCCAGGGGCCCGAACCATCGAGTTTGGCNGCTTCCAGCAGCTCATCCGGAATAGACCGATAGAATTGACGGAAAAAGAAAGTCCCCGTAGCTGAAGAGATCATAGGGAGAATCAGGCCACTGTAGGAATCCAACATATTTAGGCGAGCTACAACCTGATAGGAAGGGATGATTCGAGCCTCCAAGGGAAATAGCAGAGTGATGAAAATCATCCAAAAGCAGAAACTACCGAAGGGGAACCGGAAGAAGACAATTGCATAGGCAGCAGTCATGGAGATGACCAGCGAGCCAACCATGAAGCCAAGCCCGAGAATAGTGCTATTGAGCAGCATTCCTGGCACAGTTACCTGTCGACGAAAGCCGCTCTCCTGCCACCACAAGGCGGCATAGTTTTCAAGAAACCTCTCACCAATCCACCACTGNATTCCTTCTTCTGCAAGGGTTCTGGAAGAATGGGTCGAGGTTGTGAATACTAACCAAATCGGTAGTACCAGCAGTAGTACTCCCACCAGCAAAATCAGGTGTCGTCCTGGCTGAAGTTGCCTGTAGCACCGGTGAATCAGTATTGCTGTAGAGCGAGCACTGCTCACTCTGTTATATCCTCTTCCAGGAAGGGTCGCTTTGAGCACCCAGTGAACTTAATACGCCCATCGGGCATCGTAGTATTGCAGATGCGGGCTCCTCCCAGAAAGGCTCCACGCAAATTGGCATCAGTGAAGTCTGCTCCGTCAAGATCTGAACCCCTTAGGTCCACCCACTCGAGATTGGTTCCTCGAAGATTGGCCCCAGCGAGATTGGCTCCGCGTAGGTCTGCTTCTGACAAAATACTCTCAGCCAAGTCAGCTCGCATCAAGTTAGCACCTTTGAGCTGAGCACCTTTCAAATCAACACCACGTAGGTTAGCATGAGTCAAATCCCCATTGGGACATGCTGTGGATTTAGTAAGTTTTTTCAGGTCTTCTGCATTGGCCATGCTTTCCTTTGGATTAGTTGGATGAAAGGCAGATTTTCCCTCAGGTAATCTGTGANTCGGGTCAGGTTGCCTTACTCAGGNACTTTGCTCTTCAGGAGGCTCCGGAATAGTCTCCCCATTGAGGATCAGAAAATGTTGCATTTCAGCATTCAGTGAAGCAGATACCGCACAGTATTTTTGGTGGCCCAAGCGAATAGCTCTCCAGACTCGGGGAGCGTCAATCTCTCCTTCAACATCAAAAGTCACCTTGATTTGGGTGAACTTGGTGGGTAATTCCTCGCAACGTGCTCCCTCCGTGCGGACGTGCAGTTTTTTGATCTGATCGAGGTAACGGTTGAGAATCATTGTCACGTCGATCCCAATACATCCGGCAACACCTGCCAGCAGTAACTCCATTGGAGTGAGGCCTTCTCCCCGACCACCGTACTTTTCTGTGGCATCCATTTCCAGTTTGAAGCCAGATGGACAGGTGGAGACAAATTTTCTTTGTTGCAGCCAAGCAGTATCGACTATCATCTCAATTCTCCGGTGCGTAAAACAATTTCAACAAATCTAGACTGATAATTTTGTAGGATTTTTGCTGCAAGTCCAGTGATCGCTGTAATCATAGAAAGATTTGATTCAATGTTGCTCCTTTTAGAGATCCTTTAGTAAGAACGGATGCAGATTACTCATCGGCGGATTCTCAACATCGCCATCCCAATCGTTCTAGCCAATATCACCGTACCATTACTGAGCTTGGTGGATACCGGAGTGGTCGGACAAATCGACTCTCCCNTCCCAATTGCAGCTGTTGGGATGGGAGGCTTGATCCTAAGTACAACTTACTGGTTTTTTGGTTTTTTGAGAATGGGCACCACGGGCCTGGCTTCCCAAGCCTTTGGCGCCCGAGACAGTGCCGAGGTGACCGCGATTCTGACCAGAGTACTGTTGCTTGGTGCAACCGGTGGGTTAGTGATTGTTGCTTTGCAGATTCCTCTGTTCTGGCTTGCCTTCCAGGTTTCTCCTGCCACAGAGGTGGTGGAGTCCCAGGCGCGATTGTACATGCAGATTCGGGTGCTCAGTGCTCCTGCTGCAGTGGCCCTCTATGGATTGAACGGCTGGTTGATTGCCCAAGAGCGTACCGGCTCAGTGTTGTTACTTCAACTCTGGATGAATGGACTCAACATCTTGTTGGATCTTTGGTTTGTGATGGGCCTAGGCTGGGGAGTGCAAGGTGTTGCCTGGGCCAGTTTTCTCGCCGAGATCAGTGGTTTACTACTAGGGTTGCTGCTTTGTAGAGACATCTGGCGGGGAAGGGACTGGTGTAATTGGTCAAGGGTTTTTGATCGACANCTAGTACTGCGCATGGTGAATGTTAATCGAGATATCCTGCTGCGCACCTTGATGCTGCAGTGCATCTTTGTTTCTTTCCTGTTTGTAGCTGCTGATTTCGGAGAGGTTGAGTTGGCTGCTACACATGTGCTGGAGCAGTTGCTGATGGTTACTGCTTTTGCCTTGGACGGGTTCGCCTTTGCTGCCGAGACCCTGGTTGGTCAGGCGATTGGTGCGCGCAGTCGGTTGGGGTTACGTCAGAGTATTTTGATGTCAAGTTACTGGGCCGTAGGAATTGCATTATTACTGACATTAGCGATTGCCTCGTTTGGGAATTGGACGATCGAGTTACTCAGCAAGTCTGAGGAAGTAAGGCAGACCGCAATCAAATACCTTCCGTTTCTCTTGCTCATGCCGATTTTTGGGGTGGGATCCTGGATGCTAGATGGGATCTTCATTGGTGCGACACAAACCAGAGANATGCGCAATATGATGGCTATCAGCCTACTGATCTATGGAATAGCTTTGATCTTTTTGGTACCGATCTTCGACTTGTTTGGACTGTGGACAGCCTTGCTGATATCCCTGATCGCCCGTGGTGTAACCTTGGGGTTGTGCTATCCTAATTTAGAAAAACAATTGTTAGCCGAAGACTGAACAATTTTGTTGATTTCAGTGAGACCCAAGTGATACTGCAACACGGCAGCGCCAAAGCCAAATCGGTNGTATCTCANCTGGATTCCAGCTGATCCAGCACTGACCTAGGATTTGAAGTGTGTCAACCTAGGAAATGCTTTTCTGCTTGAGGAGATCTCTCCACACTTTCAGCTCCCTCCTGATGATCTTTTCTCTGAATTATTCTGATACTTNTCTCAGGACGCTTCCTGTTCGACAGGTTCTACCAGCGGCAGGGTTTTACTAAAGTGCTGGGCCAACGTAGAAGATAACGTGGAAAGGGCAGCTAAGCAGATGAGAATCAGTACTCCACTCTCAAAATGCTCATAGCCTCCCACACTGACAACCAATGAACCACCAAGCACTCCAAAACCCATCTGAACTGCACCCACGATTCCAGAGGCGCTGCCTCCAATTTTGCCTGCCGCAGCAATAGCACCCATCGTAGCATTGGCAATCACAAAGCCAGATGAGAACCCGAAAAAGAAGCAGGGAACCGCAATCATGATGGGGTGTTTCCAACCCAGTAGACTAGGTAGTAACAATGCGCTCATCGCCAGCACTGAGATCAGTCCTCCAATCTGAGACATCCTTTCAATACCGATGCGGTGCACAAAACGTTTGGTCAGGAAATTTCCGAAGGTGTATCCGACNGGGATCAGCNTGAACCAGAAGCCAACTTCAGAAGTATCCACACCAATGCGCACATATTCGAATGGCACAAAGCCAATCATGGAGAAGAAGATCCCAGCGCTGCAGGAAGAAGCAATCATGAAGGTCAGAAACACTCGATTGGTCATCAGAGAAAGGTGGTCCTGCGCCAAGCTTCCCAATCGAATTTGGGGAATCGGCCGCAGATTGGTTTCTGGTAAAAAGATGAGATTCAGTGNCAGCGGAATTAAGCCTGCGAANAAGATTCCAAACATGATCCCCTTCCAACCAATCAGATCACTGATCAAACCACCAAAGGCAAAGCTGAAGATCGGCACAATCACCATGATCCCGCTGATTGTGGCAAAGGCTCCGGCCGCTTCCAATCGACCATATGAGTCGTTGATGATCGCTCGTATAATCGAGGCAATCGAAGCAGCACCAAGGCCCTGCAGCACGCGGGCGATCACGAGCACCTCAAAAGACTCTGCCGCAGCAGCTAACAGACCCCCAAGGGCAAATCCAACTAGGCCAACNAGTAGTGGGCGACGTCGCCCATATCGATCAGAGAGAGGGCCATAGATCAATTGAGAGACTGCCATCGCGATGAAATACCCAGATAGCAACGACTGCGCAGCAGCTTCATCCACGCTGAAGTATTTGGTGATCGAGTTGAGTGCTGGTGAAATGATCGTGATTCCAGCAGTGCCACAACCCATGGTGACAACCAGCAGCCAAGTAGCTACTTTACGGGGAACTAGCGGATTCACTGATGTTGATTGTGTGAACAAGTGGAAGAACTCAAAAAAGAGAAGATAGGGAACTCAACTTCACNGAAGTCGGTTCGTGAAATCAAAGAAACCAGCGCTGTGCACACCACCCCAAGCATATTGGCGAACTGTTTTATCAAAAACGACGTAGTGCGGAGTCCCTGAACCTGAGTAGATTGGCAGGAAATGGAGGCTCAATTTCTCCACTTCAGTGGTGGTGCCTGTAAAAAATGCTAGCATCCGCTCTGGGAATTGAGGATGAGGGTACATGATTGAAGCTGCCAATTCCCCAACATACTCTTTACCCCCCAGGCGCAGTCCGTTTTCCGTGAACTCAATGGACGTGTGAGGCAATAGCTTCTTGATCATTAAATTAGAATCTGGATTGCCCAACATCACTAAGTTGAACTCTGATTCGATGGACTCTGTCACTTCGGTATCTGCCATCACTCGGACGTAGCCATTGGCTCTGCGCCAGAATCGAATCGCAATCTGATTCGCTCGGTGCAGCAACATTTCCTGCTGATGCGTTCCTCCCTGCGTTCCGTAGACCAACACAAAGGGTCGGAAGAAAACAGACTTCAATGCAGGATACTTTGTGGCTAGTTGCGTTGCTGCATCTGGTTCTGGACCCAATAGCGTTGGGGAAGCATCTGAGATCGGATACTGCTGCTGGTTCCAAGTGATCCGCTGAATNGGCAGGTTTAGAGCACCCCAGTCAACCTCTATTGCTGATACATTCTCAGTATTCAACAAAATCTCTTCACCGATCACTTCCACAAAAATTTTGGTCTGCTGTAGTGCCTCTTTTTGTGAAAGAACACGAATCCAGTAAAAGGTATCGTTGATCGAGAGGTCGAAAAGACGAATATTGAATTGCTGAGGATATCGATTACGAACCTGTTGTTTCAGAAAGTCCAGCATTTCCTGGTTATCGACGGCGTCAGATCCTCCTCCCGAAGAAAGTGGTTCATCCCACCAATGATCATGCTCTGGCAGTTCTCGGTAGTTGACCACAAATTCTCTCTCCTTAAGGAACTTTTGGAACATTCTTGGGTGCAACGGGGGGACTGTACGGTCTTCCGCTCCGTGAGTAATCACCACTGGCAGATGCTGCAGGTTTTCCAGAAAGTAAAAATTGTTGGAATCCTGCATCACACGATTCCGAACATTCAACAAGTCGGGAGCAGTAAACATCTGGCTTTTCTGCATCGTGAATGGAGAGTAGTGCTGAAAGCCCGTCCACCCAGCCTGGGGAGCCAATGCCGCAAAACGTGAAGGATCGTGCAGGCCGATGTGCCAGACTCCCTGCCCTCCCATGGAACTACCAGCCAAATAGACACGATCTGGGTCAATGGGATATTCTTTCATCACCTCTTCAAAAACTTCTTCAAAGTCCAGACGTCCCCAGTCCTGCCAATCAAAACCATAGGGCCTGCGGTTTGTGGGAGTGATTACAAACGCCCAATCCTTGCTGGAATATTGACCTACCAAATGGATTGCTTCCACTCCCGCCCCGTGTAGTGAAAAGATCACTGCATATTGTTGCTTTGGATCATAGGGTTCCGGATAACGGATACCGTAGTATTGAATAGAGCCATCTACGCCGGAAAGAAACGTTCGTTTCAGTGGTTCGGTACGAGACTTACGATTCAATTTTATTGGAATTCGTGAAAGCTCTTCCTGCTCGCTGTCTCTGAGGATTAGCTCAACAGTAATGAAAGATTCTGAAAATCCAGATAATTCAATTTCCAAAGGAATCTTGAGGACACCTAATGGTGGAATTGGTGGGATGTCATAAACCTTCTCTTTCAGGGCTGGGCTGGAATCCAATTCAATTGTAAGGTCTCGCAACCAGCGCGTAGTTGTGTTCAAGATGGGCACAGCCAACAATATCCTCTTTTCCTCAGGATCCAACAAATCTGGTTGGGTTACATCCTCCAGAAAGAGAGCCTTCAGCTCGGTAGGTTCGATCTGAAAGCGAAAGGATCTCTTATGCTTTCCAGCAAACTTAGCAAGGATTCGGTTAATACCCTTTTGCAAAGGTACGGCTACCCGTTGATAGTTCGCATAGTAAGGTTCCCCCTGATACTCTCGGCCGTTGACATAAAATCTACCAACCTGCTGAGAACTCACTAGAGCGACCTGATCTGAGTCAGCATTGATTTCCGTATACGCATAGCCCATATTCAAAAGGCCCACTCCACCCAATCGAGCGTAAGAAGCATTCCAATCAATCTCCTCATAATTGATTTCAACTCGATCAGAATCTACAGAGATCTCCTCCCACTTCAGGATTCCTAGATCCGCATACTCCGAATAAAACACTTGAGAATCATTGGGAATAATATTTTCTTCACCTCCATATTTGAGCAAGTGATCGGTTCCACCATCTCTTGGAGCCGCCATGAAGGGACCCAGTATTTTCCATGAATCAATGGAAAAAGGCTCAGCAGACCACAATGAATTAGTGGTCAGTAACAAGAGCAAACCAGCAAATAGAAATTTCATGGCACGAAAAAACAGGAGGAGGATCTTTGCTTTGAAGAGCAAAATTTTGGATGGACCAGTTTCAGGATGAACAGTTGTGGGAGCGAATGTTCAGTTTTGGACGGACTAAGTTTTGGGTTTGCCGGTTAGAGAAGTTACAGGTGGAATACTGGGGATAAAACTCTGCAGTTTATTTCATGGTCGGGGTGACTGGGTTCGAACCAGCGACCTCTTGTTCCCAAAACAAGCGCGCTACCAGACTGCGCCACACCCCGCCACAAAAACCTACTTTTCTATCGTATCTACAGGGAATAGCAAGGGAAATCTGATCAAATGTCCTGGACTGCAATTCCAAATTGGTGGCGGATCATCTGACGAACCAGAAAATCGTTTTCTAAGCCTGCAAAGCGAATTTCGGTGCGGATCTTATCCCGTATGTAGCGCAGTTCCTGCTCCGTGGTACTCAAGGAGATATCTTGCTTCAGGTTTCCACCCACTAAATTGTTGAGTACGTTCCTGCGCAAGCGGCGCTTGACTAACTGTATTTCTTCAGTTTGGTAGACAATTAGGGTAGCTTCAATCTCAGACTGATTATAACCCATCAGCGAGAGTTTAACCCACTGAGAGAAGATGCTTCCTGGCGTGTTGATATTGTCCTGAGCAATTCCCCCAACAGGAAATACCGTCGTCACCACAACTCCGGTTCCCAGAACAAGCAACGATTTCTTAATCAATTTGCGCAATGACATAAGTGCCCTTCCTCCAAAAAAACAATTATTTCTAGGATTATTATCGACAGATTGATTCAGAACTTTAGTTCTTTATTCAAGCTTCCTGTTTCTATTCAGCTTTGGAACAATCCTTGTTTTACAAAAAATCTCTCCTCACTGCTTTTCATGGATGGCGTATGCGACGCTTGTTGCTCAGTTGCTGGTTGCTATTGATTCCTCTGTGGGCATTTGCACTACCGCTGCAGACTGCGATTCTCAGCCCTAGTGAAGAAGAAGTTGGCACCGCACTGATCTATATCGATTACGTAGAACTGCTTGATCCCAGTAAAAGGAAAATTGGGAAGATCGCCTACGTAATGCGGGAAGGTTTTTTTGAAATGCTACTGGTCAAAGAGGATGAGGAGAAGTCTATCACTGGTCGAGCCACGAATCGAAGATTGTACAATGAAGCAGGAGATCTGGTTGCTCTTTACGATTGGACTTCGTTTTGGGTCTATGTTTACAGCACGAATGGCAAACAGCTTGGAAAAGCCAAATGTATTGCCTTCCGTGGGATTTGTGCAGCTGGTGTGGCGGGTTATCTGAGCGGCTTGTTAGGCCCTCCATCTTTTTAGACAAATTTATTCTTCAAAGCGTCTCAGCCAATCTCGCAGACTCTCGCGAATTTCATCAACGCAAATCCCTTTTTTCACCTCCACGCCAGCGATTCTCATGGTCGAAATTCCTGCACCGTTGACTCTTGGGTGAGGATCTCTGATACCGACTACCACGTAGCGGATACCAACCTCAGAAATTGTTTTTGCACAAGCAGGAGTTCGTCCTACAAACGAACAGGGTTCCAACGTGCAGTATAGAGTCAGCTTGCTAAAATCCAACCCCAACTCCTGTGCTTGATGAATAGCATGGGCTTCAGCGTGATGCTGACCAGGAGGATGAGTCCATCCTTTGACAAGTAGCTGATCCTTCTCAACTAAGACACACCCTACATGGGGATTATCTCCTGTCTTACCTCGAACTGTCTCCCCAAGTTGAATTGCTTGCTGCATCCAGTATTCATCGGGTAGCTTCATATTCCTCACAGTACCAGCGATAAACCTGCTGTAAGCCCTCCCTCAGTTTAATCTTGGGCTGCCATCCCAGTGCTTTGAGGCGACTTACATCTAAAACCTTGCGAGGAGTGCCATCTGGCTGTGTTGGATCGAAACGCAGCTTACCGTGATAGCTGACTACCTCACAGATAGTCTCTGCTAATTCTTTGATGGTCTGATCTTCACCCCAGCCAATGTTCACCAANTCTCCGTCGTCGTAATGTAACATCAAGTGTAAGCATGCCTCTGCCAATTCATCTGAGAGAAGAAACTCTCTTCTTGGAGTCCCTGTACCCCAGACAACCACTTCGGGCAAGGACTTCACTTTGGCTTCATGAATTCTCCGGATTAGTGCAGGAAGCACATGGGAATTCTCCGGATGAAAGTTGTCATGAACACCATAGAGATTCGTGGGCATCACGCTCAGAAACTTGGTTCCATGCTGTCGATTTAAGCTCTGACACAGTTCAATACCAGTGATCTTGGCCAAGGCATAAGCTCGATTCGTACTCTCCAGCGGCCCTGTCAACAGATAATCCTCTTGAATTGGTTGAGGGCAGTCTCTTGGATAAATGCAGGAACTTCCTAGAAACAACAATTTCTTCACCTGAACTCGCCAAGCATTCTGCAAAACGTGATTCTGAATCTGTAAGTTTTCATAGAGGAAATCAGCTGGATAAGTGTTATTGGCGTGAATGCCACCGACCCGGGCTGCTGCTAAAAATACATACTCAGGTTTCTCCCGAGAAAAAAATTCCTCTACTGCCTCTGCATTCAGAAGGTCCAGTTCTGCCCGTGTTCTCACAATTAAATTACTGTACCCCTGGCGGCTCAAAATTCGCTGAATAGCAGAGCCAACTAATCCTTGATGACCTGCAATNTAGATTTTAGCTTCTTTATTCATTTGTAGTCTTGTCAACTTTCAGTCATTCACATCTTCAAACGTTCGAAGTCGCAACATCAACGATATCAAGGCAGCAGAACGACTTCAAAAAATTACAAGATATGGATAATTTAAATTATAAAACTAAAAAAAATAACTTTTATCATATTTCTTACTTGAAATTTAGTAATTGCCCGTTAAGGTTGATGTTGCCTCGGGGACGACACCGGAGGGAGCGGGTTGGGCAACAGCTGGTTCACTCTGAAGACAGGATGTCCGTCGATGCTAAGAAGCACCCTGAGGTTCTTGACGAGAAGGTTGATCTTCCTTGTCATCCAACTGCAATCCCATAGCTCGGGCACGTCTTTCCCATAGACGACGAGCNAGCACCTGCATGTCCTCATTCTTGTCGTCCTCATCAACGATCTCTAAGCCCAACAGGGTCTCGACGACATCTTCCATTGTCACAACTCCGACCATTGTTCCCCAATCATCGTCAACCACCAAAGCAAGTTGTTCCCGCTTGCTGATCATCAGATCAAAGACCTCNGCGATGGTAGCATTGTAACGTGTCACTACCACCTGCCGTCGGAAATCACTGAGCCTAGTCTGGGGCCTGTCTTGGGCCTGNGCCATGATGATATCGTTTTTAAGCACATATCCTGTCACTTGATCAGGATGCTTCTGATAGATCGGGATCCGTGAGAAGGGATTTTGGGGATGCAGTGTAAAATATTCGTCCACTGTCAGGTTTTCTTCCAAGGAGAACACGACAGTCCGGGGGGTCATGATATCTTCCGCAAAGGAGGAGCGGAAACGAAAGAGGTTGCGAAGAATCCTTGATTCACTCTCTTCGAGTTGGCCTTCCTTAATACCAAGTTCAGCCATCGAGGCGAACTCTTCTCGGCTGAAACCAGTCAACTCACGATGCTGCTTCATACCGCGTGTCAGAAACTCTGCGAGCCAGACGAAGGGTAGGAGAATCAAAACNAGATATTTTATGAAGTAACCTACAGTCGGGGCCAAGGTTCTCCAGAAAGCAGCTCCCATCGTTTTGGGAATGATTTCTGAGAAGATCAGAATCATCAGCGTCAAAGCTCCCGAGGCAACACCAAGATACTCATCACCAAAAAGTTGAGTTGCTTGAACTCCAACTCCAGCGGCTCCTACCGTGTTGGCGACGGTGTTCAGGGTCAGGATGGCGGTGAGCGGCCGATCCACATTTTCCTTCAGTTGAAACAACATCCCTCCGGAGCGCTTCCCTTTTTCCTGCAAAAGAGCAACGTAGGCTGGAGTGATGCTGAGTAAGACGGCTTCGGCAATGGAGCAGACAAAGGAGATTCCNANTGCCATTGCTACAAAAACGATTAGAAGGGTCATGTGCGGTTAGCTAGAGTTCGAGAGAACGGTCACTCAACGAGGGACCATAGCCAGTGCCAATGAACATACTCCTCAAGGCAGACTGGCCAGTGATGAAAAAATAGTTAGCGATTACAAAGACTTCTTGATAGCGTAGTAAGCTTGCGGAGTTAGATACGTGATCGCTGGTGGCGAGGGAATCGATCATGATTCTCGAGTTGCGAGAGGAAAGTCCGGGCAGCACAGGGCAGGATGCTGGCTAACGGCCAGGCGGCGTGAGCCGACGGAAAGTGCCACAGAGAATAGACCGCCGATGGCTTCGGCACAGGCAAGGGTGAAACGGGGAGGTAAGAGCTCACCGCGGGGCTGG
>NYTS01000002.1 GCA_002683655.1 Deltaproteobacteria bacterium | reverse complement strand
TTGAATAGGGAAAAGGAAAAAAAGGTCTTTTCCCCTAAGGAGAACAATGTTCCTCAAACGATCAAATGTTTATTTGATGACTGGCCCTAATTACAACAGAATTCAAGGTACTGGATAATATTTTTTACAACACTACAGTTTGTTTTTCGATGTTTTAGAAGAACAAAAAGCACAGGTTCTTTAACCATTTGCAGCGAGTGGTTACTAGCCAAAAATTGACTGAGTTTCAAAATCGCTTGGCTTTCTACCGTCATGAATCTTAACTAGCAGCAATTTGCTGAAACATTCAGGGTGTCGGATAGAACAACAAATATGACAGAACGACGGTGTGACTGCTGAGAATCAAGCGCATGGTGGCAACCGCTACCGATTTAGCGATGCATTGAATGGGTTGTTCGGCATCGATTCAGCAATAATTTGATTTTCTAGAAGACGAGACTAGCGAGATTTCAAGGGGACAAGACAGAGGTTGAGATTCAGTTTCTTAAGTTGGAACCACTCAAATCTGAAGACGTTGATTTCATTTGGTCAACAATAAAGGAGGAGCTGCGCAGAAAGGTTGAAGCGATACCTGAGAGAATCAGTACAGAATTACTTGATCAGGGGCATTTAGTGGATTGCGAACCCACAATTGGAGTTTGTTGGAGAATTGATCTTAAGATTAACCTGAAATTAGTATCTGGCACCATGAATGAGCGAATACGTGAAGGGATGAAATGAAGAGGCTGGTAAGGATGCGCATAGATTTAGGAGATTGAAGGGAAGCCCATCTGAGGGGAGAGACTTCCCGTGAGAACATCAATGAAGTGGTACAGAGTGGGGATAGTACGCAAACAAATCCCTGCACCAAAATTTGAATTCACTGAACAGATTTTTCGCTTCCAGTGAACAGCAGACCGTACCCAGTTTAGTTGATTTCAGCGTATCGGAAAATAATCAACTGAAGATCAACTTATCACTTGGGCCTCCCAAATGGGACAGTGGACTTCCAGTTTCGAGTAGTCAAGTGATGATTAGATTTTTTTCTAAGCGCTATGATTGGAAATTACAGATGCTGGAGGGGTAGGGAGGCCCATCTGAGGAGGGATTTCCCTGGGAGGGAAACAAGTCACAATAATAAACGAAAAGGAGCAAACTAGTGTGACTCACTGGTTCTATTCTGAGTAAGAAGCAGTCAATAGAGAACTGCAGGGGAGCATATCCATTGCTGCAATCAGCTTAGCTGTATGTGTGCATTTTGCTTGGGACTCTCCAGCCAAAGTGTTCCAACATTATTGGGTGGTCAAGTGATGGCTCTCAATCAACTCATATCTTTTTTTAGGCACCTAGTTGAGGATCTGGAGGAACTGGGGCAAAAAATCTAGCTGACTCGCAATTATGTCCCCTCAGTTCAGCATGTCTGACTGTAAAAGGGATTAAGTTTTGTTCTCCAAAGCTGATAAACAAGCTTCCGCTAATGCTCTATTTGGCCTGTCAGCATCCAGTGGTGTGGCCCATCCAGATTCTTCAACAAAGTTACGCTTTTTCCAATCAGTCAAATTCTCTAATTGGACCAACCTTTCTACCGATAAAGGGTCCGTTTTGGAGGCTGCAACGCAATACGGTGTCAAAGCCTCAACAACAGCAGTTTTAGAGGCATTCTCGGACATTTTTAAAGCAGTGCTTCCAAGCACCCAACCCATAAAGTTGAAGCCTAAAATCGAAAAGGCAGCAGCTCCCGCAGCAGCACTCCAAATCGCCGGCCCTGTCCATTCTGGGAGTTTCATAATAAATTCCATTCTTCTAATAATTAAAAATCGTTAGATCAAAATTTTACGCAAATCTAGTGGCGTATTCTGATGTGTTGGCTCAACCCATATCTGGAACTTCAAGCGCTGTTTCAAGCACAGCTAATACGACGTAGATAATAGCCATGAAAATCAACCATACAAAGAAGTTCCTAGCATCATTCACTGTGAATGCTCGTTCTGAGTTTTTGAAAAAAGTAATTTCAAAAAGCAATGTCATAGGGCTCTTTATTTAGCTGTAAGTCAAGTAGTTATTTTATATTTTTTTTTTCATTTCAATACTTATTTGATTTTTTGTAAAAAAAATGATTTTCAAAAACAACCTGACTCCTACGCGAACGCTCAACTTTTTTTATGCGGACTCTAAACTTTTAAAGTTTTGCATGAATTGATGAAATCGATAATTTTTCAAATTAAACAAATATTATGTTTTTTAATTTACAAAATTACTAGCAACTCTACATCCTTCTTCCTTCATCTCAAGTGATGTGGAGAAATTGATTCGAAATCTGCTCCACGTTATTTCCCAAATATTTACTTTTTTTAGACCAGCTCAGTCGGTGGGGTATTGCCAGAGGAAGATGGGATCCAAGTTTTCCAGATCCTAAATTCAATTTACCTGGGGGAAGCAGCAATAGCTGTCATGAGAGAAGCTTTCAAATCACTTCTAGGGTTGCCATCATTGGGTACTAGCATTTTGCCCACTGTTGTTCGCATGTTTGCTATAGATTCACAGATGCCCAGTGGTTGACTTAGGTCAGCAAAAGTTTTTTGGTCGGCTACATTGGATCGATATTGAATGTGGCACTGGGGCATTTACCGCACAGATTTCTGAATTATGCTCGCCCTTACAACTGTTAGGGATTGATTCTACTGAGGCCCAAATTGAGTTTGCCCAAAAACGTGACATGCAGCAATCAGTCATTTTTCATACAAGAGATGCAATGGCACTTACGTATAATGTTGCCTCTTTGGACATTGCAGTAATGGCGTTGGTTCTCTTTTTCGTTCCCAAACCTGTTCTGGGATTGGCAGAGATGAAAAGAGTTGTCAGGCCAGGTGGAATATTTGCTGCCTATCTATGGGACGTCTTTAGAGAAGGTCTGCCTGTTCAGGTATTTCACAAAGAGTCTCGTAAGCGGGGAATCCAATACTCTTTACCACCAAGTGCAGAGGTTTCAAAAATGGAACTACACGAGGAGTTATGGAATGAGACAAATTTATGGTCGGTGGAATCTACTGAAATCAAAGCTAGTAGAAAATTTGGAAACTTTGATGAGTTTTGGAATATTAATACCTCAAGTCCCGCTTTGTCAGTTGTGTTAGAAGATCTAAGCTCACAAGAAATTTCAGAAATTTGCTCGTCACCGGAAAATCAACTGCATCATGGCACTTCTGGCTGTATTGTTTGTGAGGCCCATGCGAACGCGATCAAAGGCATTGCCTAGTTGGGCAGGTCATTGGATTGATATTTCGCGGGTCGGGTTATGGAATTGACTGTTCTGTATCCGACCACTCAGACTACAAACAACTTACCAAGTTTTTTCGACTATGTTTGCTGAGGTTCACAACTTGTACACAAAATGCTGGACCACACCCCAGATTTGGAAGTCATCATCGATACAAATCAGGATGCTAGGGCAGTCAGGATCCTCTGGCCGCAGCTCAAAGAGTCCTCTATCCTGCGCTAGGCACTTAAAAGTACATTCGTCATTGAAGGAAGCAATTACTATCTGCCGTTGGGTTTCTTCCAGGAAGGATCCTCGATCAGCAGATCGCCTTCACAAATCACCGCTCCAACGATTGAGTCCATTAACTCGGACCAAGAAGAGGTTGTTGGGATGAGGAGCAAGGTACTGGTGTAGTTTGAAACAGCCATCAAAGTAGTCA
The DNA here is from genome assembly GCA_002683655.1 of Deltaproteobacteria bacterium. Classification (GTDB taxonomy): domain Bacteria; phylum SAR324; class SAR324; order SAR324; family NAC60-12; genus JCVI-SCAAA005. Next base: position 20,126 of record NYTS01000002.1, on the reverse strand, counting down.
TGGTTGGGCTAGCAAAGCCAGCAGCAAACATCGATTTAAACAGTTGGCAATCAGTGTCGATAGCCAGGTGTGCGGGGTGAGCTGGATGAAATCGAAGGGGGCTGTCTGCACAAGGAAACTCAGTGGGGGGTGATTGCATTTGGGTCTATTTTGCTATCTGACTATCTTGGTTGTGGAGGTAAAGATAACAATTATTATGTTTTGCATATATTGAAACTTCTCCTAAGAGCATCCCCTCTTCCCTTGTTTTTTTTTTTTTACAATCGGTGCTGGTGCTTAGACTAAGAGGATCTTCGAACCAACTTGAAACGCAGGTTAAATCTCCTCATTTCAGTGGAGATGGTTCTTTGGGTCATGGTGAACTCATCATCCTAGTTCGTTTTTATCAAGCTAGAATCCAGCTTTTTGTTGAATTTCTCCGTCACTACATTCCTGAGTCTTCGCATGACCCAAAGACCGTGAATTACGCCCCACCAAGATAAATGTCAGGAATTCGCTTCTTACACTAGAAATTTATAAGTCTCGTAGTTTTGAAACCCAAAAGCTCACTTCTTATGACGCGCAAGAGGAAGCCTGAACGTATTCCAAAAAGTGGTATTTGTGGTCATCACAAATAGTAGCAAGGCCCCCCAAATCAACTCACGGGCAAAGTTAGAGACCTGTAACATGTTTAGGCCACTGGAAAGGAATTGCATAGAAAGGACAGCGAAGACCACACCAATTACACGACCGTAACCCCCGTAAGGATTTACACCACCGAGTACTGCAATCAATACTGAAAGCAGCAAGTAGCTTGATCCATAATCTGCTTTTGCTGAGTTAGCACGGCTCATGATCACCATTCCAGCCACAGAAGCAAACAATCCCGAAAGCATGTAGACTTTAAGCAACATACCCTTAACATCCACCGCAGCATATAGCGCTGCTAATGGATTGGTACCGAACATAGAAATTCTTATTCCGAAGGCCGTTCGCGTCATTAACAAGTGCAAAGCCATGGCCAGCAAAATAAAAATTAGCAGAGGAGTTGGTAGGCCCAGAACCTGTGTATTGCCAATCACAGCTACAACCTCTGGAAAACCCATCACCGCACTTCCCCCAGTCAAAGCGATAGCTAGTCCAGTAAAGACTAACCCTGCACCAAGAGTAGCTAGAATTGGTGGTAAGCCAAGGAAGGCAACCAAAGCGCCGTTTAGCAGCCCAGCGACCGCGCCGATCAAAAGCGATGCTCCAAGGGCAAAGCCAAACCATAGCAATGATGCCTGCATAGGCAAATCTGGGCCTGCAAATTCTGTCAGAATCAACGCTGCAACCACTGCAGAGAGGTTTGCAATTCCTACAACTGAGAGATCAATGCCTCCAGTCATCATTACCAAAGTAATCGCAAGGGCCAAAATGGCAAATTCTGGAAATTGAAAAGCCATTGAGGTCAGGTTTTGTTCTGAGAGAAAACGCTCAGGCGATAACATTCCCATGAACGCAAAGACAACAACAGCAATAATGGCCAAGCGAAATTCTGGAGCTTGTCGCCAAGTCGAAGTCTTGCGGTTTGAAGTCATAGAATTCCTGTTTAAGCTGCCTCAGCGGCAGCTTTCTTGGCTTGCCAAGCTGGGACACCGGTTCCAATCAAAATCAAGAGGCCAATAGCTACAGACTGCCAGGTAGAGGGGATGCCCACGACGATCAGGCTGTTCTGAACCAATACAATCAACGCCACACCTAAGAGGGTACCTGTCAAGGTCCCATAGCCACCAACTAGCCTTGCCCCACCCAGCACTACTGCAGCAATCACTGACAACTCATGCCCTACTAATGAAAAGGGATCCGCCATACGGCTCATCGATCCATGGATAATGCCCGCCAGTCCTGCAAGCATTCCAACATAAACATATATGAAGAATTGGATTCGCAGCACGTTGATTCCAATCCGACGGGCACTCTCAACTGATCCCCCTAAAGCATAGATCGTCCGGCCCAACACCGTATGATTCAACAAAAACCAAGTAAGCAGAATTACGAAGATAAGGGCCACAAATGCTAAGGGAAGTGCATAAAAACTTCCCCCTTCTGTAGTCCCACGGGCAACCATCAACCTTGAAAAACCTCGCATATCTGGGGGCAGTGCAGAAATACGTTGAGACCCTACAAAGGTAAGCAAAAATCCACGAAAAACCGAGAGTGTACCTAGAGTGACAATCAGTGTGGGCAACTTCAGCCAAGCAATGAAAATTCCGTTGATAGCTCCAAGTAATCCCCCAATACAAATCGATAGTAGGAAAATTAAAGGCCATGGCATCTCTGGCCAGTAAGCTAGTGTGAAAGTAGTTGTTATGTACATCGCCGAGACCGCCACTGCCGTAAAACTAACGTCAATGCCTCCGGAAATCAGCACTAGCATCGCTGCTACCGCCAAGATTCCCAAAACAATAGATGCTCGGAGGATATCACTGACTGTGGTGATGGAAAGGAAGTTTGGATCTGAGACCGTGGCAATACAGGAGAAACCCAAGATTACCAGTGCAACTAGAGTCTCATTGCGGGTAAAGAATCCGGCAGGAAAAAAAAAGCCATTCATGAGGCGAGTTTGTAAGCAAGTTCTTCTTCGGTTACAGTTCCTGCTCCGACTTCGTCAATAATCTTTCCCAATCGCATGACAAGTATACGATGGCAGGTCGATATTAGTTCAGGTAGGTCGTCTGAGATCACGACCACCCCTAGCCCAGAAGAAGCCAAACTGCGAATGATGTCATGGATGTCAGACTTGGAGCCCACATCTACCCCAACACTAGGTCCGTTTAGAATCAGCACCAAAGGTGCTCGTGCCAACCAACGTGCAAGGACAACTCGTTGCTGGTTGCCGCCGGAGAGGGATTGTACTGGGGCCTCTATATAGGGTGTTTTGACCTTGAAGCGATTTGACCATTTGCTAGCATCACCTACTAGCGCAGGCAAATCTAGGAAGCCATGTTTGTCATGATGGTCCAGCCTACCAATCGCAACATTGCGAATTATCGACTGGGTAAGAAACAATCCTTCTGTCAAGCGATCTTCTGGAACATACCCAATTTGGCTGGAAGCAGCTGCAATCGGATCTCCCAATGGGATTGGGCGGCCATTCAAATTAATCTGACCCTTGTCTGGAGTGACCAGGCCAAAGAGTGCTTTTGCTAATGATGTCCGACCACTACCCAACAGGCCCGTAATTCCAAGTACCTCTCCTTTGCGTATGTCAAATGAGACATCATGGAATGAACCCTCTTTGTTCAAATTCCTGACCTGCATCAAAGTTTCAGGGGTTTCAATCAATCTATTTGGAGGGTGTTCTGGTACATCTCGACCTGTCATATGACGTGTGAGAGAGGTCGTGTCAAATTCTTCCGCAGGACCCTCAGCAACCTTACAACCGTTACGCAATACAACTACTCGCTCGCTGACCTCTAGAACCTCAGCTAGTTTATGGCTGACAAAAACTACCGCGACACCATCATCCTTGAGCATCCGGATGATGCGCAAAAGCGAACGTACTTCCCGTTCTGTCAACGCTGTAGTCGGTTCGTCCATGATTATCAATCTTGCTTCCGAAGCAAGTGCTCTCGCAATGGCGACCAACTGTTTATGAGCAACAGGAAGAGACTCAACACGTTCATCTATTGGAATGTCCACACCAATGCGTTCGAGGGCCACAGTTGCTAAAGTTCGGGCATCTCGCTTATGAAACCATTTTTGATGCTGGGTGAGTTGACAGGCGAAGGCAATATTTTCGGCAACAGTCAGATTTGGAAAAAGAGAAAAGTCTTGGAAGATGACCATAATCCCAGCAGCAGCCGAAAGACGGGGATTTAATTGATCTTTTTGAAGACCGTCAATTTGGATTACTCCTTCAGTGGGTTGCTCAACTCCAGCTAATATTTTTAACAGTGTTGACTTGCCAGATCCGTTTTCCCCAGCTAGGCAGATCGCTTCCCCAGCGCCGACCCGAAAATCAACATTGTCGAGTGCTGTCACACCTGCATAGCGTTTTGTGACACCCATCATTGAGACGAAGGCGCCAGGATCAGGCAAAGCCATTGGGAATCCAGCTGTCCAGAATCATTGAAACTATGGGTGACTGCATGGCGCAATCACCCACCCTCGCAAGCTATCAGAAAGGATAGTCTGCCATGTTGCTCTTGTTGACATTGACCCAAGCTTGGCCATAGATCACTTTGCCGTCGAGTTTTACCTTCTCGTAGCCTTCAAGGCCTAAGTTCATGCCATCTGTGACCTTTTGCCCATCAATTACCATCTGTGCTAACTTGTTCATTGCATAGCCAGCCACCGAGGGATCCCAGAAGCCGATCCCATCTACAGCACCTGTCTCCAAGTATTGCCCGGCAATTGAGGGTAGTGAAGTTCCGAAGACACATGTTTCCTTCTCCACTCCCCGTTCTTCGATGGCAAGACCAATGCCGGCCACATCAGTTGAAGCCGAACCTTGCATACCCTTGACATTAGGGAAGGCTCGCAAAACTTCCTGGGCTCGCTCATAAGCATTTTGGGCATCATCAAAGGTCTCGTTTTTATCGCCCACCATCTTCATTTTTGGATATTTCTCCTTTTGGTAGGCAATGGCACCGTCCACCCATTGATTGTGAGTTTGAGAGGTCAGAGAACCAACAAATACGGCATATTCGCCTTCGCCATCCATACACTGAGCAAGTTGCTCCATCAGATTGGCCCCAAAGTCTTCGTTAACAAAGGCTTCAATGTCGTAAGCCACGTTTTGTTGACTTGCTGCCTCGTGAGTAATAACAACAATGCCTTGTTTCATAGCACGAGCCAATACTGGCTCCAGCGCTTCAGGGGACATCGGGACGACAGCTAAGGCATTAACTCCTTGTGCAATCATATCTTCAATCAAAGCAGCTTGCTGTTGTGGATCAGCTTGAGCAGGGCCCACTTGAAATGCGTTTGAACCTGTATCTGCAGCGTATTTTTTTACACCTTCTTCCATTCGGTTAAACCATTGGATTCCAGCAATCTTTACCACGGTAGCAATTGATGTTTCTTGCGCATAACTTGAAGGGGTGGCTACAAGTGCAGTTGCTGCAATGGCTAATGCTGATAAAATTTTTTTCATCATGAGTACTCCCAAAAAACTAGGAAGGTTGAAATTCGCCGTGCGCAGGTGAGGCAGATACCTCACATGGCAAGCTTGGCAAAGCACACTGGTCTAATCAGACCTCTAATAACAATCTCCCCCTCGTCGCAAACAAGGGGTTTCCAGAGGGCGTGATTATATTTTTAGAACTTGAACGGTCAAGCACTTTCCTCTCTCTGTTTGTTCAATATCCAACTGAGTCCAAAACATAGACTCCAGCTTTGAAGGATTTTTGGCTGACACCCAAATCCCAAAAAATGTGAAAGACTTTTAGGTGACACAACGCTAAATACTAATGCAATTTTCCCTTAATTTATTTCAGAAGTCTTGGTTTAAAATGGACCTATCATCAAATCGATACTTGAACTTGGGGAGAACCAATTTTCTTCAATTATGGGGATTAGTGGTTATTTTTTCAAAATATAGCCGACAAACTAGCCAACAATTATTTTGGTTGGAGATAGTATTTTATGTAAGGATTTGGATAGAAGGAAGGGCGAATGATTCTGATAAAAACTGAATTATCAGAAATATCGTCGGATGATTTGGAGAGCTTTGGAATTCAAGAATGGTGCTGAAGGAGCACCCAACTACCAGTAATTATGGTAGTTAATGGTAACTTTTTAAATAATAGCCAACAATATAAATGCATAGTGACTCAATCATATTTCTGATTTATTCTACATTGTAGCTGGAATCCTACCTTATTCGACCGCTTCAAAATCCTTTTTCCAATTTTTTTTGATCAATTCATTGCAACTCAGTTTTAACCAGGCTCAACAATGAACTGTTAGCCCAATTGGTCACAACCCTGATAGCTACTTGGGTATAACAGTACGTTCACTTCTGCATCTAGCCTTTTTCATTCGCTTTTTAACTTACAAGGAATCCCTTATTTTCAAGCCCCACCCTCCGGGGGGAGCAAAGCAACATCCTGATCTTTGGTATTGAGGCCCCGTGGTCGGTCTTAAGGACGAGCACCTGGGAACTGGTTGCTTTGATCCCACTGGCCTAGTTCCTCCTGCTATTGGGCATGATCGCATGTAGCAACTATCTTTGGGCCAATAGGAACCCATGGAGGTATGGTGTCGGCCCACTGGTGAAAACAGGATCTGCTGGATTCAAAACCCTTTCAAATTTTCAATCATCTATTTTGTCGTACAGAGCCTTCTGAACTACATTCTGCCAAGACCTTTTTGCTTCACGTGGCTGTTCCAGTTCCTCTGTTTCCTTCAACAACAAAAGAGGGTTGACTCCCATTGCCAATGGGGAAACTCTTCTTCCCGACATTCTTTTTTTTATGCGGTCAGGGATAATGCTGTTGGTGGCCAAAAACCTGTTCATGTTCACTCCTTGCAGATGGTTCAAACTCTTCTTCGAAAAAAGTTATTTTTTAAGGATTGATGAGCAACTTAAAAATGTCAAAGGGGAAGCTGAGAATACCCCGAAGACAGCTGGGTATTTGGCGAGCTAGAAGATGGATGGCGACAATGGATGAGCAGCCAGGATCGGACAAGGGTTCAGGGCCTACCGTAGGAATCGAATTCTCAGCAATGGTAAGGGATAAATCAAGAATTAGGCAGACTAGCCAACAAATGAACCAACAATTTTAAAATTATGACCAAGGTGTAACACATATGATCTATCTACATAAACTACTGCCTCTCATAGTTTCTCCACTGGGATTCATATGCCTTTTGCTTTTGATCAACATAAAGTGGCGTCAAGTCCGGCTTACAATTGCTGCTCTTGCCTGCCTAATAATTTTTTCTTTCCCAGTTACTGCTTCATTCATTTGGAGCAGCCTTGAAAAAGATTATCCTTACAGGCCAGTTCAAGAATTAGAGATTCATAAAGCTGTAGTTGTCTTGGGAGGCATGCTGGGAGGTTTTGAAACAGTTGATGGGATAGTTACTCAATGGGGGAATCTAGATCGTTTTTTCACAGGTCTGAAAATTTTAGATGCAGGTAAAGCGGAGTACATTATTTTTGTCAGCACAAAATTGCCTTGGAGTGATCTCCCACCTGAAAGTGAAGTATTAAAGTCTTTGGCTATCAGGATGGGGATTGATCCTAAACAAATTTTACTCAGTGGAATTGTTGAAAATACTGCTGATGAAGCTCGTGCAGTTCATCGAATGATGGAATCAATCGGGATACCTAGCATCATCCTGGTAACTTCGAGCTTTCATATGCCAAGAGCTAAGCTAATTTTTGACCAAGCAAATGTCGTTAGTGAGCCATACCCAACAGATTTTAAAGAACTTTATAGAACATATACCTGGCAGTCCTTTATTCCTAATGCCAGCGCATTCCAGAGAACCTCATCAGGAATAAGGGAATACATTGGTCGCATATACTATTGGATCAGAACTTAGTTTAGCTGAGAGGTGCTACCCGTCACTGAATCTGAATCCAACGGTCATCGTATTTTATAATCCGACGTACTGACTGAGATTAACCCAGTTAAATACTGGGTATTGAGGGATAACTACGACCAAAATCTGAAAATAATCACCAAAAAGTCGTAACCCGTTTTGAGTTTTGACCTGGAATTTTGGGTTCGCATCATCCAGAAGCAAGTTTCGGATTGTGCAGTGATGCGAGAAGGCAGAGGGGTAGGGAAGTCCTAATGGAGCAATGGACTTTCCTAGAGAACATCAATGAAGTGATTTAGAGGAAGTATACTTATGCAAATCTCTACACCAAAATTAAATTCACTGAACAGGTTTTCGTATCAGTGAATGGCAGACCTTTGTCAGTTTCGCTGATTAAAGTGTGTCGTATAATGCAACTCATCTTCATCAATCACTGAACCTTTTGCCCATATCGGGTGTAGGTATCTGGTAATCGTCTTACCTTGTTTTAAGTACTGCCAAATCTCCTTGGTATATGCCGAATCTGCAGGGCAGTCCTTCACTTGAATGGAACTGTCGTCCCACTTCTTCTGGAGCTTCTCTTGGTTTGCAGCTTCCTTGAAGAAAATAAGTTTCATCCACCACCAAGCCTCACACACTCGCTAAAAGCATGTCCGTCAAACCAATGCTTTTCAGAGCAGGTTTTGGAACATTGAGCCTGCATTCTCAAGATTGGCAAGGCGGCACAGAATAGTATCATCTTCATAGCATCCTCCAGTTCAAAGAATTTTTCCTGAAGTTTTACAGACTTTTATCCTCCACGGTGAGCACTCATGAATCTGAGATCTTTCCAAGTATAAGCAACATAGTGCTCATTTTGTTAGACATTGGTCCTTCTCAACGAAGGATTGAATAATCCAAGTCAATTTAGAAGGAGGGTGGGATGAAATTCATCCGCATCCCATCGGTGGCTTAATCGTATTAAAAAGAGCAAATTATATTCTGAGGAGTTAGTTCAATCGTTAGGTTGCTTGATCGGTTTAGTGATTTCCTCAGTCAGTGGAATCCACTGATTATCCACATAAACTTCCTAGAGTTCTGGATCTCCATGTAGTTCATCGATCAACTCTTCCCATTCTGAGTCACGTTGATGCTCCCGCTCAAGAATCTCTTCAATCAAGATTGGCATATGTCCTCCCAGTGAATTATTGAACTTACCCAGCTTCTGTTCAGGTGATTCCTCGTTTCCAACAGACACAAGCACAATTGCTTTTTGACCAAGCCAGTTTAATGAACAAAGCCTAGCCAACAGATTTCAATTTCCTGCACCGTCCTTACAATTGACTATTGTTTCTCCCAAACATTGAGGCTTGCTTAAAGACTTTATCCTGAATTCGAGAGTACATTGGCCACTTGTCCTACTGGATCAAGACATCGTTCTAAGTCCAGGGTCTGCCAAGTATGAAAAAATTAATTTGCTGAATTCTAAAACTATTTGGAATCTTTGCTGACTCCTTCAATCACAAAGTAAGAATAGAGCGGATAACGGCTGTTCTGGAATCGTCGACCATTCCATTGATAGTAACCCTCTATGAATTTCTTCAACCACACCGACTGATTCTCATCCTCCAATAACTCGGGACTTTCAGCAGTTGCCAAGAATTCTTTTAGGTCTGCTTCCAAGAATCTTTTTTCACTCTGGTCCAAAAGACGCTGATTCAGAGAAAAACACTTCGCTTCCATAAGCGTTCCTCTTTTTGCTAGCTAAATTCTAGATCTAACCGCACCAAAATTCAGGTTGCACCTGAGATTGAGCAGTCACAGTAATCTATAACCTGTTCAGTCGAACGTTGGAAAGGGTGATCCATTCAAACTTACCCAATGATCAAAACAGATACCGACACAATGTAAACAGCGCCACTCACGATCATAATGACTGGTTCTGATTCCCTTTCAATAGTCGATCGTTTATCGAATTCTTCTAAGCTCTCTCCATTAGCAAAGATATTTTGCTCCGTTTTAAAACAATAGTTGGAAATGAATATCTTCTGCTGACTCAAAAGGGGCGGGGAAGCACCTCAAATAGAGCTTCCCCAAGATGGTTTCACTGACAGAAAAAAGAGCTGTTGGAATGTCAGTGAAGGAGAGTTTAGTTGATCGTCACAGGAGAATACCTGTGGGCAGGGTTGTCATGATAATGAAGATGCATCGCGTACCAGTCGCAATAATCTCGCTCTAGAAACCGACGTATTTGAATTGGATCTCGATCTCGCTTCCAGAGTTGGTGGGCACCCATGAACCTCCGCAAGGCAAGCTGATGATCGTTGGCATGTGCTTGCAAGAGAGGGTAGCAACCCCTACGCATTTTCTCCTCTTCCTTCGCGAAACGCTGAGACATTAGGCGTTCCACACGGTCGAGTAGCTCGTCGATGACTAGATAGTCATCAAAATAACAATTGGCAGCGAGTGTAGCGATCAGACTGTCTAACAAATCAATCTCAGAATTCTGAATCTCATCGACGAATCTGAGATCTCTCCAGGAACAGGAAACGTTGTGCTCATTTGCTGTAGACATTGGTCCTCCTCAACGAATGATTGAATGATCCAAAAGTCAGTCCAGTAAGAAGCAGTACGGGTCTTAGTCCTCTATATTGATTTGTCCTGAAATGAGGTTGGGCAACAGCGCGGGGCTCAGTGTAAAGTCACCTCCAGCGACTTTTGTACTGAGATTGTCGAACAAAATAACACAAGAGTTCTATGGTGTCAAATGCTGATGTAGTCGATAATGCACCGACTAAAACAAAATCTGCTGATTTGATCTGTCTACTCCAGTCATCCTCCCTAAGCTTGTTTGGTTGATTTACATTTCGATCATATTGTTTAATTTTTGTTAAATTGGAACATTTAAATCGCAAATTTTGAATCACTGTTCATTAGCAGCAGGTACGTCAACACAGCAAAAAGGAATCGCCATGAAAGCTTTACTTGCCGCAATCGTCGTGACATCACTAGCTTTGGGCTGTAGTGTCCTTGAAGAATAACAAACTACTGCTTGAAAGGAATCTTCCAAAACACATCAAAGAAATGACTCAAATTGCTTATTAAACGGGAATGCGTCAAGGAGAGATTTTGAAGATTAATTGGTCCCAAGTTGATTTTGAAAAGGGCTTTATCCGACTGCGTGCTGACCAAACGAAATCAAAGACTGCTCGTGCAGTCTTCTTGTGTGCGGAAGCGATAGGAGTTCTCAAAAGAATTCCCAAGGACTTACGTTGCAAGCAGCGAGTGTTCGTTTCTACAGTGGGTAGACCCTACACCCGTTTTACGGGTTCATTGTTGCGTGATTGGAAGAAAGGCTTGGTAGAATCGGGTATTGAAGATTTTGCCTTTCACGACCTCCGGCATTGTTATGTCAGCCGGATGCGGCTAGCTGGCATACCTGATTTTTTGATTCAACGACAGGTTGGCCACAAAGATGGCAAAATGACGGAGCGCTACACAACAATAGACGAATCAGATCTAATTCAACTGGGCAGGGTAGGATAATTTGCGCGTGTCCGTACGCGTGTCCGTAAAGATGTGATATCTAATAATTTGGAATCAAGTGGAATGATATGACTGAATCTGATTAAGACCAGTAATAGTGCGGAATTGTGAGAAGAAATGATAGTGAATGATAATATCAAAAGACGGTTGGTGCTGAAGGGGGGACTCGAACCCCCACGAGCGAAAGCCCACTGCCCCCTCAAGACAGCGTGTCTACCAGTTCCACCACTTCAGCTAAAAAGAAAGTAAATTCAGTAGCTTTCTCAGTAGTCACTACATTCTTTAGAAAAATCTCCTAATTCAAAAATTCAGCAGAAATTACTTAGTTTGTTATACCGTTTGTTATACCAAATTGAGCCCTCTGCTGCCTTTTGATATTAGAGGTGACTATGTCTAGAAAGTTTGAAAAGACCCGCTTCCCAGGAGTTTATTTCAAGAATAATAGCAAGGGCGATATTACTTACTATGCCTTCTACCGCGAAGGTGAAAAGCAACTTTGTCGCAGGATTGGTAAGAAGTCAGAGGGCTGGACTCTTGCCAAAGTCAAAGACTTCAGAATCGATTTAATGGCTGATGCTAGAAAAGCTGTTTCCCCTCCAGACTTGATAATCCCAACCCCAAAAATCATACAGAAAGCAGTTCCCATTGGTGAGTTAGTGGATCTCTACTTTAAACGCAAAATTGTAGAGAGGGGCGAACCACCTAAAACTGAAACAGAATCTAGGCAGAGATTTCAAAAGCACTTTTCCAATCACTGGTCAAAAACACCCTCTGAAATTGCAGAGTTGGATCTCTTGCGCATCCGACATTCGATTTTGAAGTCAGGTGGGAAAATGGCCACAGTCTCTTGGCTCTTGGGCTTTTATCGAACACTTATCAGATTTGCGGTTCAAGCAAANCTTTCTCCTGCCTTGGAATATCANATNCCTGTTCCCAAAGCCTCAGAACTNAAGAATCNCGTGACAGAGCGCTTAACAAAGGAGGAATTGAAAAGATTTCTGGAGGCTCTTGATCAACAGCCCCCTCAGCTGAGGAACCNCTATTTGTTTAGCCTACACACGGGTGTTCGTAGGGGAGAGATATTTAAACTTTGTTGGCAAGACATCGACTTTGAACACCGAGTAGTTTTACTCAAGGATGCTAAATCAGGCAGAGATGAGAGAATTCCGCTGAGTAAAAGTGCAGCTGAAATCCTAATGAATCAGTATTCACTGAGAGATCAGCGATCTGATGAGGCAAGGGAGAGAGATCTTGTTTTCTTCACAAAGACAGGGAAACCGTGGGGTAAATCTAGATCTGTGATCTGGCGGCTGCATAGAGAGATTCGAACTAAGGCAGGCTTGCCAGAGGACTTTCGAATGCTTCATGGATTACGTCATCATTTTCTGACAATGCACGCTGTTGCCGGAACTCCTGCGCCGATCCTGATGAGATTAGCTACTCACAAAGACTTGGCCACGACTCAGCGCTACATTGATATAGCGGATGCTGATTTACTGGCAGCTGCTGATAAAACAGAAAGTCTGATTCAGCAGCAACTCAGGACTGTACCTAATAGCTAGAAATGCTGTCTCCTCAGGGCATTCTTGCAAACCATTGTTGCTGTTCGATGCACTTGAGCCAGCTTGCAGAAGAATCCTGATAGATGTGTTTGGTAGGAGTCAATTGTTCACGCTGATTGAGAAATCCCATCCGAATGATGAATCTCGTTTTGTTTTCATCAGCTGCGTAGAGGCTTGTCCCACAGACACCACAAAAACCTTGCACACGTTTTCTTCCACTTTCTGCCATCTTAATGTATTCGTTGGGTTCTCCCTCTACAGTGACGTTCTCAGCTGCGGAGGGGATCCCTGTTCTACAGGGCCCGCCTGCTAGTATCTGACAATCTACACAATGACAGGTCATTGCTGTTGCTGGATCTACTTCAGCAGTCAGGGTGATTTTGCCGCAGTGGCAGCTTCCATCAATTTTCATCGGATACTCCCTAGTCAGATTACTCAATTAGAGATCAATAAATCTCTTGATTCAACGCAGCTTTTTTCCCCACATTCCTCCTCCCCAAATTGTTGAGACTTATCTGCAATCTACCAACACATCCAATTACTCAATCAGGAGAGGTTTATGTCTGTCAATTTTAATGTTTCTGAGAAGCATTTGAAGAACTCAATCGACAGGCCACCTAATGGGTTGGATACTTTCGCTTATTCCGATGGGCGGATCTATGTAGGCGAATTCAAAGAGGGAAGTTTCCATGGACGAGTCTAAGTTGGAGAATTTACAGACGGCAAAAGGAATGGTGAGGGAACCTTAACTCACCCAGAAAGGAAGGCTCTCATGCCATTAATCAACGAGGCCATGTTGTATAAGTCAGTGCTGATTCTGCAGTGTGGCCTTGGAGTTTGTTAATCTCGAGCAGAGACCTTGTCTTTTCAAGTGCCAATATAGGATCGCTATCAATCACACACAACTTTGTTGCAGAATCCTGAGCTGATTCTTTTTTGACACTAAGGCGAATGCCTGAGATCAATTGAGGAAGCTGCGCATAGAGATTAGCAAGGTCGAATAGTTTCATGCAACACCTATCACACAGATAGTAAATACAATGTGTTTAGATTTTGAAAAGAGGTGTAATTGGATTAGCTTGGTGGGATGTCAAAGCATTACAAATAATCAATTTATTTTGATACAAGGCTATTCACGAAAAAAATCCTCACCCTTCATATACACGTAGTTATTGTGAATGCCGACAATCCACCAAAATTGCTGCAAAACGGCTCCACCGCCTTTTTCACTCCAGTATCTCTCGTACCTGTAAGTTTGGCCACCTACCAGCTTTGTACTATTATCTCGGTTTGCTGGCCCATGTAATCCAGACCAATCTTCTATGATAGTGGTGCCATCGATTATAGTTCTCGAACTATCATCATCCCTATTCCGGAATTTTACAGAATACTCTGCGCCTGCAGTACCTGGCATAATGAAATTCCCTGTTAGCTTTATAGCAATATAGTCTTTTTTTCTGGTATCAAGGATATAGCTCTGCCCCCAATTATAGTTGATATCCCCAGTTATTTTGCCTGAGGTCAGTATTTCAGAGGGTGACGTAGTACACGGCCAGGGATCACTGCAAGACCATGTCTGATAGCTGATACCATGTGATAACGTAATGTTGTCCAACTTAGGACCAAAGATATTCCCTGCCTCATCTTTGAACCAAGCTCTTATTTCACGATTACCGGTGCCGGTTAGTGTGAAGTTGTCCGTATTATTTACTGGATAAGCACGCCACCCAGCAGCAGTAGCAGAAGGTGTGGTTGCTGAAATATTGTCAGTGGCAAAGTAGTGACTGGTCCCGGTGACGTTGTTAAAAGTCAGTGTGACCGTGGAGGAGGTGGTGTTGTCAGCTCCATTGTTGATCAGCATGAAATTTGCCGTTGGGGAGACATTATCAAAGGTGATGTTATCCGTCAGGTAGCCAGAAATGTTTTGTGCTGCATCTTTAAACCAGATGAAAATCTGCTTCTCTCCTTGGCCTGAACTAAGTTGAAAAGTTCCTGAGGTGTCATAAGCCTGCCAACCAGAGGTGTTATCTAGGGGGTTGGTACTGTTCTCAGACAAGTAAATGTTGACTGGGGTAGCATCATCTGTCGCATTGTCGATGAAGCTGACCTTGTCTAAATTGGTGAAGTTATCGTTACCTGCAGTACCAAGCAAGGAGAAGCTCAGTGGTTGCGGAGGAGTTGTGTCGAGGCGAGTAATGTTGTCTGAGAAAGGCTGAGAAATATTGCCAGCTTGGTCTTTAAAGCGCACTTGGATCTGCCGCTCTCCATAATTTGAACTTCCTAGAGTAAAATTAGTGTTGAAGCTGACATTATCTGAGGGCGTCAAATTGTCTGATCTCCATGGTGGACTTTCAAAACTACCATTATCTGTAATCTGGTAAGCAACAATTGAAGAGGCATCATAAGCATGTAGAGTCAAAGTCAGTGTGTCTGAAGAGGTATTGTCACTGCCGTTGTTTACTGTAACACTGCCGAACATCGGTGGGATAAGTTCACGAACATTTTTTAGGGCCTTGATTTCTACAAGGCTTAAGGATCGATTATAGATGAAGATATCATCGAGAATTCCTGTGAAATTAAACTTATTACTATTCAAAGAAGTACTTCTCCTTCCAATAAACAAATCACTGTTATTCTGAATATTCGGTTCTAGAGAAAAGTTGGCACTATTATCTAATTGACCATCAATAAAAATTTTTATGGAATTGCTACGGTTAACAAAGCTGACAGAATTATAAATATTGTCATTTACTAACTGTACAGACTTAACAGATTGAACAACAGGTTTAGCATATTTTATCAATCTTAAAGAACCATCTTGGCTACATCTAATAGAATAAGGATAATTGCTAGGATTAGCTCTACTGTCCCATTTGCTTATTAAATCTGCATCTCTACCTTTAATGGAACTGCAGTTATTAGTCTTTATCCAAAAATGAATAGTGAAATCCAGATTTGGCCAAAAATCTAAAGAATTGTTGTCTGGGATTCTTATGTAAGAATTTCCGTCAAAGTAATAAGCAGAATCCAATTTATTGAAGCGATTTGTGCTGAATTGAACATTGCCTACTTGAGAGCCATGCAGTCCATTCCCCGAATAATCCAGAGTATCATTATCCAGAGGATAGTAGGCAACGAGTCCATTGTTTAGGTTGAGAGTCTGGTTATCAGTTTTGAAGTGAAAGACCTGAGAAGGATAGAGTGTCAGGTTGTCCTGAGGATGAACAAAGCCTTTGATCTTGAGTTGGTAGTTTGTTTCTCTTAGCAGAGGCCCTGTGGACCAGAAGATAAGGCTGTCATTGTCGAGATTCCACTGCCCGCTGACACTTAGGTTGTCACTGGCCTTTTGGAGTTGGAGATTGCCCAGCGGATAGCTACTGGGCAAGACCAGAGGATACTTGATTTTGAGACCAGCATAGGCATTGACGGTTGGGTTGCTCTGATTATCAACTCTGGTTTGTCCATCATAGAGCCGGGCGCGGTAAACGGTTCTGGTGGAAGTCAGGTTGTCAATGTTTCCAGCCTTGTCTCTGAGCCAGAGGCTGAGCGTATGCTGCTGACTGGCGCTGGTGTCATCAAGGGGCAGGGAGTAGAGCAGGTTTGGCTGAGCTCGGATCCAGCCACTACCATAGGCATTGGGGGTGCTGCTGTTATCAAGTTGTGCCAGAAAGAACTGAGTATCGTTGTCTGTCGTATTGAGCTTGAGACTCAAGCCGTTGAAGGAGCGACTGAGGTTGTCCAGTTCAACAGTGGTCTTGCTGGTGTCCGGAGTTACGTTGTCAAAGCGAATTTTAAAAGGATAGCCCCAGCCAATGTTTCCAGCCCGGTCCTGGACCCAGAGAGTGTGACCCTGTTCAGTATTCTGGCTCAGGTTGTCAAAACGAAAGGTCAGATTGTCCCAGGTGGGTAGTAATTGGCTGAAGTCACTGAAAGAGGCACAATTGGTCGTGTTGAGACCGGAGTTATCAAAGATGGTTGAGTTACCGGCAGCAAAAGCCTGCAGGGTAGGCTTGTGAATACATTTGAAGGAGAGGTTGCCCTTCGTAATGTTATCCCAGAAACTCTGGCGGTTCGTGTTGTCAACTGGAGTGCTTGGGAAGACTTTCCAGGTCTCTAAGTCTACAGTTGGATAGGTGTTGCCCCTGGTGATCAGATGCCGCCAAGCACCACTGAGGTTATCCTTGGCCATAATCAGGTAGGCTAGAGATGCCTGGTTGGTGGCCTCCGGCAGGGTCAGTCCCCCTACTGGCATGCTGTAGTCATAGGTCAGCGTGAGGCTTTGGTTGTCAATAAGGGTCTGATTGTCAGCGCGGTAGAAGACTCGGACGGTTTGGTTGCCTTGAGCATCACTGAGCACAAAAGGAGCCTGGACCGGATAGAAGAGAGGCAGTTGCCACTCAGCATCAGCAGGAGTAGAGAGATTGTCACTCAGCCGATACTGAGAGGCCCCCTCACCAACTTGTAGTAGGATGACCCTGTCACGGGTGTAGTTGTCATTGAATTCGCCGATGTGCTGCAGTGAGGCGCTATTGGGGGCGGTCAAGTTACCGGTGGTGAAACTCCAGCTGATGTTGTCATTGCTCAGGTTTTCCAGTGACTGAAGGCTGTCTTTGAGAAGTGTGGCGGTGTAGGAGGTGTTGTTATCTAGCAAGGAGTTGGGCAGACAATGAACACTAGCTGCCCAGAGAGAGGGTGAGCAAGAGACACGGCTCTGGTTGCCAGAGTAGCGCAACTCAAGGCTTAGGCTAGTTCCCTCAAAGAGTGGCCCGTTAAAAGTCAGGGTTGGAATAATGTTTTGAGCAACTCCGGTGGCATTGTCCCTAGGCTCTTTCTGAATCACTCTGGGGAACTTGGTGCTGCTGTTATCTCCGGTGGTAAAACTCCAGGAGTAGTTGTTTAGGAGTTTCTGCCCAGACTGGCTTATTAGACCTGCAGAAGCAGTGGCCTGGTAAGTTGTCTTTGGACTGAGGTTGAGTGCAGGCTTGAAGAGTAGCCAGTTTCTCTTCACAGAGACGGTGCCTGTGACAGCATGGCCTTGGTTGTCAGTGAGAAGCAGGCTACTGGAAGAGATTGAACTGCTGCGGAGGTTTTCGGCAAAGGCCAAGCCGATGCGTCCGTTGACTGGAAATCCTTGCTCTCCGTTGAGAGGAACAGATAAAGGAGAAGAGATTCCAGGATTGAGAGTAGCCAGATTTTTCTGGTGCATTGTTTTGGAGAGATGTTTTTTGGCCTTCTGGACAGAGGGTAGTGTGAGTCCTGGGACTTTGCTGGAGGCAAAACTCAGATTGTCAACACTGAAGTCTGCCAAGCTTCTTAGTCTACTGAGACTGCTGAACCGGTTGGTGTTGAGCTGGATACCGTTGTCAGTGTCACTGTCGCTGTCTAGGGAGAGCAGCAGTCGAACAAGGTTGGTAACATTGTCAGCTGGTGCTCCTTCAGTGACCCCCATGATGCTGTAGGGTGTCAAAATACTTGGAGGATTGGTAAAAGACCCAAGAGATAGTTTGCTCAGCTTGAGCTCAATGGTCTCATTCGGGAAGTAATAGAGGAGTCCGTCTTGATTAGTGGTGGTAGTTCGGCCCCCTGCAGTATAGCTGAGACCCTGCACAGCAGAATCAAGAAAAGTAGTTTCACGCTGCAATTTGACGGTCAAGGCAAGTTGTTTGGCATTTGAGGCTGAAGAGATTGTGAAATTGTCAGTAACACCGTAATCAATGGCTCCGTCGGTGAGGGTTTGGCTGGTCAGTTTGGTGTTTAGCTGATTAGAGGTGAGGACTGTGGCGTAGCGGTAGATGAAGAGGCGTAGGGGAGTATTCAGTTCTAAAGAGAGCGTGATTTGAGTGGAGGGTAGACCGAGGACTCCTGAGGTGAGTGGGTTAGTTGGACCTGCCTCAGAAAAAGCTGTTCCCCCTGGAACGACAACGATGAACTCGGTAGCCCGTGAACTGGTGCCTGCTCTTTGAGCACGCTCGTCACTTCGATGCTGCAGGGTCAGGGTGACTTGTACCTGATTGCTGGACTCCCCTTCCTCCGGTAACGGAGCGCAGGTAGTGAGCAGAAAGGTGAGTGGGATCCAGAGAAATGTGAGTCGGTTTAAAAGTTTAGACAATCGGTACTGTGGCTTTTTCTGGGTAAAACATTAAAAGAGGACTAGGTCTTAGTAAGCTGCACGCTAAAATTAGAGTGGGTAAAAAAGTTTTATATAACATATTCCACACAAATTGAACAAATCAGTTGGGTTAATTTTGTGCGTGAAGGGCGAAATGTAGTGCTAGTTTTGGATAGTCATAACACGAATCAATTTTGAGATCTCTGAGAAGCATAATAAGAGCTCAATCAACAAACCATGTAACGGACTGGGTACCTACACTTATCCAGATGGGCGGATCTATGTCTGGGAATTCAAAGAAGGTAGTTTCCATGGTCGAGGAATCTATTCCTGGCCGGATGGACGTATTTTCGTTGGAGAATTTAAAAACGGCAAAAGGAATGGTGAGGGAACCTTAACTCGGCCAGAGGGGAAAGTTGAGAGCGGACATTGGGAGAACAGCAAATTGGTAGCATGAGAGCTATGGGGCTTTACTCACTAATCAACGAGGCCACGTTGTGTAGGTCAACTCTGCTTCGGCTGAATAGCCTTTGAGTTGATTGCTCTTGAGCAGAGACCTTGTCTTTTCGAGTGCGACTACAGGATCGCTGTCAATGATATATAACTGTGTTTCAAGATCTTGATTTGTATCTGGTAAGAATTGACTGAGGTTCTCTCGGGCAGCAATCAGCTGCAGGGTTTCTCGACCAAGTGGTGGTTGAACAGCAAACCTGCCGAGATTAATCCACTCACCTGTTTCCACAACAGTCGCATGGCGAATAAAGCGCTTAGGTGAATTCTGGATACTTGGACTGATTTCCACGAGGTAAGATAGCGGCTCGTCCGTCATAAACGTATGGCCGACAATGTAGCAATATCCTGGCTTGTTCAGCTTAATCTGCAGCTCAAACGAATCTCCCTCACTAAAATGAAGTTGCTCCCTCCCCCGATCCGTCTTGATTGAAACTCTGAAGTCAGAAGCCAGCCAGACATCTACATCTTCTCTAAGTAATTCATCAAAGACCGGCTGACTTGGCTCAGCTTGCAGTCCTGCATAGGCAGCGGCCACAAGAAATGTGGATCTGGTCAATTCAATTGAATGACTTTGAGCCTTACTAAGATGCAGAGTGATTTCCGCCCCCTGGTCACCCACCACATAGTTTCCATGCAACCAATAATTCGCTCGATCAGGACTAAGCACGGCCTTCAACTACTGCTGCAGTCAACCATGGAAAGCAAGAGCAAAGTGTGTTTTCTCGAAGGCGCCAATCTTTTCATTGCAGTTTTGAAGTAAGTCAACTTGTAAAGGGCTCTAGTTTAATCTTTGTCGGCTACCCCCATCCCAGGGGTGTGTGTAGGGAGGAACGGAAAGCAAGAGTGGGAATTTTGTAGTACGACGGCTGGTTGTGGCTTGGCTGACACTGCCCGTCTCC
>NYTS01000001.1 GCA_002683655.1 Deltaproteobacteria bacterium | reverse complement strand
ATCGCAGGGCACTATGCAGAGAAAGGTGAGAAGGTTCTGCTGATGGATCTAGATCCAGAGATCACTGAGTTCTTCCACAAAAAAGAGGATTCGAATATCGTCCCACTCTATGCAGACATGGAGGATCCGGATGTCTGGAAGCAGTTTGCCTTTGAAAAGGCGAAGGTTGTCGTTTCCTGTCTTGTTGAAGGTCAGGAAATGGAGTTGGGTATTGCAGCTTACCTCGCTGAGCATGCTCCAGACACCCCATTCATAGCAACGACCTCAGCTCATGATGAGGCACTGGAACTATACGAAGCTGGTGTGCGCTACGTGATTCAGACGGATTTCCTCGCTTCGAAGAGCTTCCGCAAAGTCTTCGAGGAAGAAATGGGCAAGAGTACCAAGGAAGCCTTCCTGCAAAAGGGCAAAGATCATTGGGATGATACCCGCCAGATCCAAGAAGAACTAGGGGCAATCTTCAAGTTCGTTTAATCTCCTCTGGGTGTTGCTCCGGCAGCACCCGCCGTCTATGCACCGTATGCTACGATGCCTCTCCCCTCCTAGTGGATAACTACAAGTTCATACGAACCATTCTCGGAAGAATGCTGCGGCAGCTTGACTATCAAAGCCTCTGCATGGCTATTGACAGCTTGGAAGCTCCGAATTTATCATAATCCTAAACTGTTGATCTGGTCATCACTGACTATCATATGCCAGAAATGGAAGGCATCAGCCTCTTCCAATCAATGCAGCAATACCCCGTTCTGGCTGAGATTCCTGTCTTGCTGATCTCTGGTATTCCTACCGAAAAATTTGTGACACAGGCACTGGCGATGGGAGTCCAAAGTACACTCACCAAACCCTTCCGTGCAGAGCAACTGGATCAGAAGATCCAATATCTGCTAACCTAATCTCTCTCTTGAAAATGCTGCGAATTATCCTGCTGCTAGTGCTTCTGCCAATGATTCTGGGCTTTCTACTCTCTCGGCTATCTCAACCTATTCTGCGCTGGGCTGGGTACTCTCTTCTTATCATTCCCCCTTCCATCGCCATGACATTGTTACTCGATCTAATCTGACGAGCGTAACTCACCAAACACCTTTCGTAAAAATTCTGGTTCTTGTGGACCCTCCAACTTTCCTAATCGTTGCCCATCCTGCGCGAAGAAGACTAGAGTAACGCTTCTGACTTGCTGCTGATTCGCAAAAGCCTGCCCCTCTGGACGACTCAGATCCGCAATCAAAAAATCTAAATCAGCCCGAAACTCCCCCTGCAAACTGTCAACTATGCGTTGGAGTTGGCGACAAACAATACATGTCGGATCGTGTACCTGGACTACAACTGGTCGTCCGTTGCCAATTCGTGAAAGATCATACTCCTCATCTTTGAAATGCTGTTGCCACCACCAGGCACCTCCTGCGCTCATCAGCAACAAGAGCGTGAGTAACGTGGAGCTCCAAGACCCAAAGTAACCACCAAGCCTTCGAGGTTTTCTCAATGATTTTCCTGCTCCCACTCCCACTCCTCTTGTTCGAAGTCTTCAGAGGTCTTTGTCTTTTGTTGAGATTGCTGAGCAAAAGCCTTGCTACGAAGCTCACCAAGAGCCTTGGAATATGAAGAATCTTCAAACAGTTCTGTCTGCTGATGCTGGTAGGGTGCGTGCTGACGAGCCTCCTTTTCAATCTGCAAATGGCAACGACTGCAAAGAGGAATTAAATTTTCTAGGGNATTATTGCCTGGATTCTCGTCAATATGATGAACTTGGAGGGCAATAGCATCCTCATCGCCAGATAATTTGCAGCGTGCGCAGCGATTGCCAAACTCTTGACGAACCCACCTTGACATCACTGGCCAGTCGGGATGATAGCGCTCATCCAAAGACATTCCACTCCTGTTGGTGGAATTCCTGCTTTACGACATAGTTCAAATTCGATATAAACATTGCCCTCTATCTAAGAATTCCCCTACAGAAAGTGAGGTCAAATGAGCGTCAATCGTCAAGAGTATTTGGACATCATCTCCATCGTCAGCCATCTCGCCCGCTCTGACGGAGATATTGCGGATTCGGAGAAAAAAGTGTTGATGACCCTGTTCAAGGCGATCGGGGTCACGAAGGAAGAGCAGGCTGCGATGAAAGCCAAGACCTCAATTGGGTCGTTATTGGAGGAAATTCAGTCTGATGAAGCCAAAAGTGCTTTGGTGGACACTCTCGCTCTGGTCGCCGGTGCTGATGGAGTGTTTGAAGACGAAGAACGCGCCTTCATTACCAAGGTTATGAAGCGGATTGGTATGGAGCCCAGTGAACACCCTTACTTTCAGGANGGCGGGNACCTGGACATCAAGACCGTTCGGGCCAACGTCAAACAGATTTTGGAATCACTGAAGAGCGCAACCGCTTAGGTCGATTCACTTCCATCCCGGAAATCACGCAACCAGCGCAAATGCTCCGGGGTGGTGTTTGCCCCTAATCCAAGGATTGCTACTTCCTGCTCCAGTAGCTGCTCTGCCTTACGCCGAAACCAGGAACTTGGCTGTTGCTCCGTCTGTGGTAACTCATCCAGCACTACACTGACCACCCCACACTCACCCACCAACTGTTCGATATCTTCGGCTAAGCCAGGTTGCAGAGCAGAAGTGTGCAACCCGATAATGGTACGTCCCAACTGAACCATTTCGAGCAGTCCCTCTAGTTGCTCACCCAACCGAATATCAGGTGCCAGGCGTAGATGGAGCACGCAATCTCGCTGAAAGCTCCGCCGTGCCAAGCGAGCGACTTGCTGCAGTTCCTCCAGGCGGGTAAAGCCNTCTGCCCAGAGTAAATCTGCCCCTGTATCTGAAAGATACACGATTGGAGGTCCATAGACCCGCTCTACCAAATGCTCACCCAACTCTGACTGACTCTCAGCCTGTTGTAACAAACCAGCGCTGACAACTCGTCCCAAGGCTTCACGGAGAAGAGCCATGCCGTTATTATTGATAGCTTCCTCTCGATCTTCAATGCCNTGCTGAGTTAGCTCAAGGACATTGGCACCAGCGGTGTTCGTACGGAAAAAATCTGCACCTACTCGCTGGTAGCTCTTGTAGGCAGCGCGAACCCAATCCATTTGCTCCAGATTGGCCAGGTACAACGGCTGGTTTTCTGGCAAACCAAACTTTTGTAGAATTGGGACTAGGCTACCCTCACTAAAAACTGGAGCATGCNCTTGCAGCCAATCAAGGAGAGAAAAAGTAGGAGGAGTGCTTTCAGTGCTCATCCAACCGTCACTGACTTGGCCAGATTGCGAGGTTTGTCAATATTACGCCCCAGATCAAGCGCTGCGTAGTAAGAAAGCAATTGAGCCATGGTCATCTGGAGTAGCGGCGCTAACCAGGGATGAACTGTAGGCAGTTCTACTGCGTAGTCGAGAACCTCACGGGCATGCCGATCTCCTTCAAAAACAAAACCAGCCAAAGTTCCTCCTCGGGTTCGGATCTCCTCCATCGCAATCAATGTTCTTCGATGCAAGTCTTGCTGATCCGGGAGTGGTACAAAAAACAGCGAATGAACCGACTTCTCAATCATTGAAAGAGTACCATGTTTGAGGAATCCTGCCGGCATCCCTTCCGCATGCTGGTAGGTTACTTCCTTCATCTTCAAGGCTGACTCCATCGCTACCGGATAGTACTGCCCACATCCCAGAAACAACCAGTTTGGGACCCAACTGGTGGAGCGAGCAACGTTCCGCAAAAAGCCAGATTGTTCGTTCAAAGCATCCTGAATCAGGTCTGGCAGACGATCTGCAGCAACGAGGAAGGAATCGACCTGCTGGTCATCCAAAGTACCTTGTTGGCGACCGGTTTCCACAGCGGTTCGGAGTAAAATCAGGGTCTGTGCCATCGCGGCCTTGGTGGAGACCACACAAATTTCTGGTCCAGATCCCTGCATAATGACCTGGCCNACCTGCATCCCAATCGAGGACCCCATCACATTAACGATNGCTGCTGTCTTGGCACCACGCTGGCGAGCAAAATTAAGCGCCATCTTGGTATCGTAGGTTTCTCCAGACTGAGAGACTGCCAGTACCAAATCTTGTGCCTGTACACCAGCAATATCGACAAATTCATCAGAACTGATGGCTGGGAAGTAGCGCCCAGTCAGTTGTGAGAAAAAATACTGTCCCAGCTGTGCCACATAGAAAGTTGTTCCCACACCAACGAGATACGCCTGTGGTGCTTCTACAAATTTTTGAGCTAGTTTTCGAATCTCCTCATCTGGAATCTTCAGCGCCTGACGCAGGGTCTGAGGTTCATCAAAGATTTCTTTGAGCATGTAGTGGGCAAACCCACCCTTGCGGGTTGTCTCTGCATCCCAGTCAATATGCAGGATATCTTCCTCGACCTGCTGACCATCACGCAGACTACGAATCTGATAGCTATCTTGCGTCAGAATGACATATTCGTCATCATCCAGAATTACCGCCCGTCGGGTATACTCTAGAAAGGCATTGATATCCGAGCCAACGTAGTTACTGCCTTCGCCCAACCCTAAAATCAGAGGAGAATCACGCTTAGCACAGAAGAGTCGATCCGGCTCATGCACTGAGATCATCACAATTGCAAAAGAGCCTTCCATTTGTTCCAGGGCCGCCACAAATGCATGCTCAGTATTTTGTAATCGCTCATAGTGACGGGCCAACAGTTGTACAAATACCTCTGTATCCGTCTGCGAACAGAACGGTACTCCTTCCACTTCCAGTTCCTCCCGCAAGTCTTGATAGTTTGAAAAGATACCGTTGTGCACAACCGCAAAAGCCTCGTTAGTTGAGAGGTGTGGGTGGGCATTCGCCCGACTGACCACTCCGTGAGTAGCCCAACGCGTATGGGCAATGCCAAGGCGCCCACTGAGTTGGGTGAGACGTTCCCGTTGATTGACCTCTTCCACTCCTCCGATGTTCTTGCGAATCTGGATCTTGCCCACATCCAGCAGTGCCATTCCACACGAATCATATCCTCGGTACTCTAGATTGCGAATTGAGGCATAGAGAGGATGAGCCACATTCTTTGCGTTGATCATTCCACTGATTCCGCACATTTCAGGACTCCCTCTGATTATCAGGAACCCAGCCACGTAGGGAAATATTATCTTCGATGAAGCTACCTGCTGGAATTATCGTTGCGGGCGCCAGTGTTTGTCGGGCACCAATGCGTACTCCATCTCCAATGAACGCTCCAAGTTTGGGCAAGCCAGAATCAACGGATTCGTTGGCAGTAGAGACCACGATATTTTTTCCATCTGAAAAATGATTCACTGTGGTCAGCGCTGTACCAAGTGAAACCCCCTCCCCGATCACGCTATCCCCAATGAAAGAAAGGCGTCCCAGGTCAGACTTTCCAAAAAGTACGCAGTTCTTGAGCTCTGAGCCATAACCGACTACTGAGTTTGGACCGATGGCGCTGAAGGTTCGTACCAACGAATTATTTCCAATGTAAGAGCCTTCTCCAATGAAGCACGGACCCTTGAGTACGGCACCACTCTCAATCACAACATTTCGCTCGATCACCACCGGCCCTTCCAACTGAACGTTACCAGCCACTTTGGCGCTCTGGTGAATATGCGCTGTGCGCCAGGCACTCATCATCATCTGATTTGCTTCCAAGATGTGCCACGGGTAGANCACATCAATCCANGTNCCCTCCCAGAGATCCGCCTGCAAGCCATCATTCTGAACCAGATATTGGTAACACGCTTCAATGCTTTGATCATGCTGGCGCAGCAGGTCAAAGATTCTCGGTTGTAGAACAAATCCACCGGCAAAGACATAATTACTTTGCATGCGTCCCTGGGGCTTCTCAATGAAGCGGCGGATCTTCATCTNATTGTCTAGATAGACGTTACCGTATTCATTAGAATTGCGAGGCAGGGTCACCAACGCAACCTCTCGGCCTGTTTCAGCGAAAGCTCGCAGTAGTTGGGGAACAGGATTTCCATCCGCCAGCACATCTCCATAGNCCAGTAGAAAAGGCTGTCGCTTCAGGTAGGGTTCGCAGCAGGAGAGCGCATGACCAATACCTAGTAGTTCTGGCTGTTCCACGTATTCGAGACCCATTCCGAAGTCACTTCCATCCCCAAAATGATCTCGTAGAGCCTGCTGTTCATGGTGTACTACGACTAAGGCCTCATGAACTCCAGCGTTATGCAGCCCATCAAGAATACTCTCCAAGATGTGGCGGCCTGCAATCCGAATCATTGGCTTGGCACGAGTCGCTGTAAACGGCAGCAACCGTGCGCTGTAGTTCGCAGCTAGAATCACCGCTTTCATGAAGACTCCGCAAGAAGGAAAGGTNGCAGATGCTGCTCCAGCACAGACAACACCTGCTCAACATTCAAATTACTCGTATCCACCAAGATTGCATCAACTGCTTTACACAGAGGGGCTTCGCTACGATTACGATCCTGCTCATCTCGTTGCTTCAGGGCCTCCAAGACCTCCTCGAAACGAANACTGGGATCCTTGGCTTGCAATTCGGCAAAGCGTCGACGTGCTCGGGTCTCTGGACTGGCTTCAACGAAAAACTTACAATCGGCCTGTGGCAAAACGACGGTACCAATGTCGCGTCCTTCTAGCACAGCCCCTCGGTAGACGCCTCCAATTTTTGCTTGCTCTACCAGCTGAAACTGCTGAAACTTGAGTGCGTGCCGAATCGGTACAAAGCAGCTCACCTGAGAGGCTAGTGCTGAAACCTCCTCGGTACGAATCGCAGAGCTAATCTCTTCACCATCACAAAACACTCGTCCATCTGCTTCCAGCACAATCTGCGTTTGTTCACCAAGCTCCTGCAATGCCTCCTCATTTTCTGGCTTGTCTAGACAGTTCCACTTCCAAGCCAAGCAACGAAACATTGAACCGGTGTTGACATAGAGCAACTGATTGCGTTCAGCCAATTGACNCGCCAGCGTACTCTTACCAACTCCTGTGGGACCATCTAGCGCCACAATCACAAAAGCCATGCAATNCCTTCCTACTTACTTTCCAATCGCTGCAGAGCATTGGCTGCAGCCTGCTTCATCTGCGGATCGCTTAGCTCTTTGCTGATCTTGCTGTAGATCGCCTTCGCGTCATTGATCCGTCCCAAGGCCTCGTAGCTAAGTCCCATTTGCTGCCAGGCAGTGAACTTTTGATTTTCGTTCAGCCCTTCCGCATGGAAGTAGGTTAATTGCAAGTAAGCAGCAACCGAACGTTCATGAGCTTTCAGCGCAGCCGCAGCTTCTCCACCTAACAATAGCGCTTCTCGCTGGATCAATGGATTTTCACTGCGACGCAACTGAGCAGACCAGCTCTCTGCTTGTTCCCAGGCTCCAGAAGCACCGAGTCGTCCAAGATTCAAATGTTCCTTGCCAATGCGGAGCATCCGTTGTTCACGCGCAGACTGATCCGGCTCAAGATTATTGCGTAACCGATCCTCCCATAGTCGAATCAAGCCCTGCCGATGCAGAATTGTTCTCGTTGGTTCTCCCACGTACTCGTAGCGCTCAACCAACCAGTTCCGAATCTGCTCTTCTTGTTCTGGTTTGAAACGAGTATCCTTCAAATAGATTTCTGAACGCTCTGTAAAACGCACATCCTTCAATCCGTAGTACAGGCGCAGAATCGCTAGTTTGGCCTCAATTCCCCAAGTAGGATTCAGAACATTTTGCAGTGAACGTTCATACGCTGGTAGNGCTTTCAGTGGGNCCTTGNTCTGTTCNTATGCCTGACCACGCCGGAAGTATAACTCAGCCTGGNCCTTGGGATCTTTCATTTGAGGCAGCATCTGCAGGGCTTTTTCCAAAAAGCCTTCCCAAAGCTCCAACTCCCACAACAAGCTCAATTGNAGTTGCTGCATCTCCAGATCAAGGATTTCTGGATGGCTGAGCATAACTTGCAGGGCCTCTTCACGACGATTCAAATCCCGTAGCAACAGCACCTGCTCAATCAACAGATCCTTGTTCAAAGCCTCTGGATGAGCCTTAAGTAGCGCGTCCAGTTCTCTNAGTGCCTCTTCCGGAANCTCCAAGCCACGATAAATCACAACCAACCACTGCCAGGCACGAACCTGGTAGCGTGATGGTGGCTCCGCATCTACCAGAGTCTTTGCTTCTTTCTGGGCCTCCAGCCACCCTTCATTCAGCATGGACAAACCGATACGGATCAGCGCTTTCTCTTCCTCACGGCCCGTCTCTACTGGAACTTGCCGGAGTGTCAGGCCGATTGCACGACGCTGATTCTCATTACGCTTCGGATCCTCCAGAGCTGCTTGCCAAAAATAGCAATCACCTAACCGAGCTGACTCCACAAACTCCTGAGTCACTCGCTGACAGCGTTCAAAACCTCGTTTTGTCTGACCTTCTGATAAATCCAGATATGCGAGACGATAAATAACCTCTCCCTTCAGAGAGGTCGNCAAATCAGGGGAAACCAGCAGTTCCTCAAAGATTTGACGTGCCTGTTCTGGCTTCCCCGTTTCCTGAAGCGCCTGGGCTCTTAGTAAGCGAAATTCCTCTACCCTGGAGCGTAGCGCAAACTCTTCAACAGGCAGCGGAAAATCTAACAAAAACTCCCACCATCCCCAGGATGCGGCATNCCACATCGCTCGATAGGCTCCTCCACGACGTAGCTCTCGCTGGCGCAGAGAGCGCATGGTTCGACGAACTTCTTTCTCGTCTTGTTTTCGTAGTGCTAATTCCAGTTGGAGCAGAGACAATTGNTCTTCATCGCGCAACCCTCGCTTTGCCAGGGCCTGAACTTCTTGACCNAAGGTTTCCCAATCCTGCTGCCGCCAGCGACACCAGGCTGACATGGCAGCAAGCTCCTCTATTTCAGAATAGTTATAGTATTTTTCAAAATACTCTTCCCGTAATCGTAGGACAGGATTACAGTTCTCCCGTTCGTACTGATAAGAGGCTTCCTCTGCAACAAAACGAACCAGATTTTGTGCGTTGCCAGGATCCTGACGCAGTTGTGNAAAAATTGCTGGGACCTGGGCGGGCTTCGTCTGGGCTGCACAGTAGAGTTCGATACGGGTCCCTTCCCGCAAGTACTCTCGACTAGCTTGTCCGACATCCCGCAATCGACCCAACCACACCTCGCTTTCCGCACAATCTCCACGCCTTGCCGTCAACCAGGTCAATGTTAGGTAAGCTGCAGATCTCAATCCGGGCACTTGTTCTGAATCGGTTTGTAGCCAACCCTGCAGGTCATCTACAGCAGTCTTGAATTCTCCAAGCTGAGTTCTGGACAAGCCCAACCAGAACCCTGATGGTTTGGCCCAACGACTGTTCGGCTTCTTGTCAATGATTTCATAGAACCGATCTCGTGCCAGTGCAAAGTCNCCATTCTGGAAACTCTCCAGCGTGGTCTCGAAGTATCGACCAATCTGATCGAAAAAGCTGACCTGCAAGGGCTCTCGACTAAGTGGACTGAAGTCAGGCAATNGGGGAAGAGAGACCGAACGACCCAGCTTGGGTNTGTTCGAAGAAAGATCTGGTTGGAAGGGAGCTATCTCACCCAGNGGGAAAGACCCGTAAGGGGTCTGTACTTGATCTNAAGGAGTGGCCAAGGCGCTTAGAGTGGTCAAACAGAATCCACACCCTAGTATAGCTCCTTGGAGCCAGCGTACAAGAACTGCCATGTTCATCCGGACGCTGCCGCGACGTCATCTCGAAATTTCCGTAGATCGTCTACGGTTTGATCCAGATTTTCTGCCGAGAACTCGGCCGCGTAGTGATAGTTTTTCATTGAATTATAGTAGCGCGGGTCATAGTAGTCGTTCAATAANATCGCTACCAACTCACGCAACCGATTTTGCCGCAAACAGTCGCGCAGATGATCCACCAACTGCCGACCTAATGCCATGCGNAGGGACTGCAAGATCTGGTCAACTTCTGCAACCGTTGCTTCATCTTCAACAAGGTAATCCGCTAGAGTCCTATCGATTCGTGTTTCTAGTGAAGCATGCAGCAGGACTTTCTGACCTTTCTGCATTGCCTTGGCCAGCGGTGTTGGGATGAACACCGGACCGACCTTGCGGCTCTCTCCTTCGATGAAAAATGAGCGATCCGTTGGGAGAGCAAGCTTTGCCTGGTGCAGTAGTCCCTCAAATTGCCGCTGAGTTCGTGGATGCCGGTGGATGCCACCAAACAACGAACTCCGGTGCTGTGCCAAGTCTTCCAGGTCCAGATGATCTGGCAGCTGTTTCAACAATAGCGTCTTGCCCACCCCGGTGGGACCGTGTAGCACGATCAGGGATGGTGACCACTGTTCAAGAGCTTGCAGAACATGTTGGCGATAATGTTTGTAGCCACCTCGCAATTGTTGTGCGGTGAAACCTTTGCTGTTGAGCAGGCGCACTACAGAAACTGACCGCATTCCACCACGAGCACAGTAAACGATCAGTGGTTGTTTCTGCCAGGGCTGAAAACTTTCCACCAATTGCTGCACACGCGGCTCGACATAGCNCAGCCCTGCGGCCATCGCAGACTCTGGNCTGACTTGCTTGTAAAGTGTCCCGATCGTAGATCGTTCAAAATGGTCAAACAGCGGTTGATTGAGAGCCCCANGGATGTGTCCCTGGGTGTATTCTTCAGCGGTACGAACATCAAACAGAGGCGGAGGAGAGAGAAACGGCAGCTCCGACAGGGCAAGAGATGGACATGGTCCCTGGAGAAACTGCACTGGAGAAACCTCAGTCACTGGCAGCCTTTGCCTCCTCCTCTGTTGGCTTCTCTGCATCAGGTGGAATTAACCCGTGTAACTGACGAACCCGACTCTCGATCACCTGGGCGATCTCTGTGTGCTCTGCCAGAAAACGAATTGCGTTGTCTCGGCCCTGTCCCAGACGTTCCTTGTCAAAGGAGAACCAAGTCCCACTCTTCTGTACGATGTTGCCTTCTGTCGCATAGTCGAGAATTGTACCCAAGTGGGAGATCCCTTCTCCATAGATGAGGTCAACTTCCGTATTGCGGAAAGGAGGAGCTACTTTATTTTTAACAACCTTGATCTTGATCCGATGACCACGAACTTCGTCGCCCTGCTTGATCTTAGTGGTGCTTCGGACGTCCAAGCGAACACTTGCATAGAATTTGAGCGCATTGCCCCCAGTAGTTGTCTCTGGATTGCCAAACATCACTCCGATCTTGGAGCGCAACTGATTGATGAAAATGAAGATCGTGTGCGACTTTGAAACCGAGCCTGTCAGCTTACGCAGAGCTTGTGACATGAGACGAGCATGGAGTCCCATATGAGAATCTCCCATGTCTCCATCGAGTTCACTTTTTGGAACCAGCGCAGCCACCGAATCTACCACGACAATATCCACCTTACCCACACGGACTAATTGCTCGGCAATCTCCAAGGCCTGCTCTCCGTAGTCTGGCTGAGCCACCAGCAATTCCTCCACATTGACCCCCAGCAGTCGAGCATTACTGATATCAAGTGCGTGCTCTGCATCAATGAAAGCAGCCATACCACCAGTCCGCTGCACCTCTGCAACCGCACAGAGTGCCATGGTCGTTTTACCTGATGATTCAGGGCCATAGATCTCAATGATCCGTCCACGGGGGTAGCCCCCAACTCCTAGCGCAATATCCAAGCCCAGATTACCAGAGCCAATCACGGACACTTTGTTCAGTGCTTGGTCTCCAAGTTTCATGATGGAGCCCTTACCAAACTGTCGTTCGATCTGGCTCATTGCCGATTCCAGGTCTTTGCGCTTTTCCTCGTTTATCATGGTTTGTTCCGCAAGCAGGTGGTCGAAATGAAGCTGGTCGGTCGACACGGACGCCTCAGCCATCAGAAGGGGGAGAATTAGATCGCAGTATAAAATTTGCTAGAGACTGAAGCGTACGAAAAGCAGGGCTAAGGTGCAATGAAAATCCAGTGACTACGGCAGTACTTGGAGTTTGATCAGCACTGTGTTACCTTTTCACGGTTTTTGGTAAACCCTTCACAAAATTTCCCAAGACACTCTACTACCCAACTTCATGTCTCAACGTGTTTTAGTCACTGGTGGCGCGGGTTTTCTCGGCTCCTTCCTCTGTGAGCAACTAATCCAGCAGGGCCACGACGTGCTGGCTCTGGACAATCTTTTCACTGGCAACAAGCGCAATATCGCTCATCTGCTGGACCATCGGAACTTCGAATTCATTCGCCATGACGTGGTTGAACCAATTCTGTTGGAAGTCGATTGGATCTTCAACTTAGCCTGCCCAGCCTCACCTGTACATTACCAGTACAATCCAGTGAAAACCATCAAGACAAGCATTCTCGGTGCGATCAACATGCTCGGACTGGCAAAGCGGGTCCGGGCGCGTATCCTACAGGCGTCCACCTCTGAGATTTATGGAGATCCAGAGGTCCATCCTCAAACCGAAGACTACTGGGGATCTGTCAATCCTGTTGGTCCCCGCAGTTGCTACGACGAAGGCAAACGAACTGCTGAAACTCTAATGAATGACTATCGTCATCAAAATGGAGTGGACACTCGAATCATTCGCATCTTTAACACCTACGGCCCTCGCATGCATCCGGAAGACGGGCGAGTGGTCAGTAACTTTATAGTTGCAGCCTTGCGCAACGAACCGCTGGTGCTCTACGGTGATGGACAGCAGACTCGCTCCTTCTGCTATGTCAGTGATTTGATTGAAGGAATCCTACGAATGATGCAGCAGGAGAACTGTCCCGGACCCATCAATCTGGGGAATCCTGGAGAATTCACGATTCGGGAGTTGGCTGAACAAGTTGTGGAATTGACCAATTCTCGCTCCCAAATTACTTATCAGCCTGCCCGTGAAGATGATCCTGGTCGTCGCCGACCAAACATCCAACTAGCCAAGGAGCAACTTGGCTGGGAACCCACGGTGCCTCTGAAGAAAGGTCTCCGTCACACGATTCACTACTTTGACGAGCTGCTTCGCAATTCCTGATGGATCTCGCATGCCACCCTCTCGTCTACTGATCGCCCTTGCCTTACTGTTTGGACTGATCCTGCCTCTGCTTGCTCTGGGGAATCAGGATTTTCTACAACTGCGGCAGGAGATCCGCTCTGAACGTCCTATGCGTCAATTGGCAATCAGTGCTGACGAAGCAATCCTTGCCATGGGAATGCAAGATGGTGATGATACTGTTGTAGAATTCCGTGACCGACGTAGCGGTCGGATTCTAGGCAACCTGCGCTCTGCTAGCAATGAGTTAACTCATCTCAGCTTTCATCCGACTCGACGACAACTGTTCGTAGGTGGAGATAAGCGACTCGAACTCTGGCAAGTCAATGATCTGCCTGGTCGTGATACAGAATTGCCTGCCTTGCAACAACGCATTTGGGAACGAACTGTTCAGCAACCGGTAGGACAGGCCGAGTTTAGCCAACAGAAAGATCTGCTGCGCTGGAGTGAGGGACAGCAACTCTACGAACTAGATACACAACCACCCTACTCCTCGCGCTTACTCTGGACAGGTGAAAAGACCGACCAACCTCTAAAGCACTTTGCTTTCAGCCCCAACGAGCAACGCATTGCAGTTAGCCATGCCAATCAAACTGGAATTCGTTTGGTAGATTCTCAGCGCCAACAGGTATTGCCTCCGCTTGATTACCATTTGTTGCCTCCAGTGGATTTCCACTTCTCAACAGACCAACAACTAGTTTCCATCGACGAAGAGCGTAACCTGCTCTGGGGTAATTCGGAGTCCCGCCTGCAAGAGCACCGTCCTGAATTGGAACTTTCCAACCAGTCCAAACCAGAGCGATTGCTACCGCTACCAGGTGACAAACTAGCGGTCATCTCAACAGAAGGAGACACTACCAAGGCGCACATCTTTAATCGAGAGGGCGCAGAACAACAACAATTGCTGCTTTACGGCGCTGGCAGCATTGCAAGAAGTCCCACCGGGGCCTACCTGGCCAGTGCGGATTATGACAGCGTTCAATTGTTTGAGACCAAGGAACACCAGCGCCCGGAAGAATACATCCGTCAATTGCAAGATCGTGGCGCCAACGAAACCGCTCGACGCTATCGCAACCAACTAGACACTCCGGTTGCCCTAGCAACTTCAAAAGCAGCTGAAACCAGCACGGGACCATCTTCGCTTGAATTGCAAGTGGAGCAGTTGCGCAATGCGGAACGGGAAAAGGATTGGCTGCGAGCTGAAAGACTGCTGGGGGAAATCCTACGTATCGACCCTCAAAATGCAGAAGCCCTCGCCGTGCGGGAACGGATGCAGCAACAAGAGCAGGAAATTCAACTTGGTAAGGGAGAGCAGCTACTCCAAAACGGAGAGTACGATGCCGCCATTTCCCAATTCAAGCAGGTCCCCAAGGACAGTCCACTCTATACGGAAGCACGACGCCAACTGGCTCTGGCCGAACAACAAATCCGAGTACAGTTGCGGGTTCAGAGTGCTGAGCAGGAAATGCGTTCCCAAAACTGGGAAGGTGCTCGAACTTTTCTGCTGATAGCGCTTGAACAAGATCCAAACAACTCACAAGTTCAGTCACTACTCGAAGAAATTGAGGCCAAGCAAACCAACGCACGCCTGGTTCTGCTGGTAGTCCTGCTGATGCTGTTGCTTGCTGGAGGATTGCTAGGCTGGTTTGGTTGGAAATACAGGGAACACATCGCAGACTGGATGTCTCAGGAAGATCCACGACAGCAAGCTCGTGCACGAGCCTATGCAGAAGCACAAGCTGCTGCGCAAGTGGAAGAACAACGCAAGGCTGCCGAACAACAAGCACTGGATGAGCAACACTTTCAGGAAACCCTAAGGAAGACCCGAGAGTTGCTGCGGCTGGCGCAGCGCAAGGATACAGAACGCCAGCACGCTATGCGGCTGGTNGACTTTGAAGCTGAGATCAACCTGATCGAACGACAGGCACTGGAAAAACAGGCTCCCTTGCGACAACTTGNNGGCAAACTANTGTTCATNCAGCAAACCCTGCGCAGCCTGCGCTTCTANGTGCGNGCCCGCACNAGNCANCGTGCAGAAGAGCAGCAACAACAATCAAANCAACNGGAACGGCAACAGNCTGGTTCTTCNCGAACCNCTGCCNTCGGGCAAAATTATTACGANCTCCTNGNNATTTCTCCGAANGCAACGGTCAGTGAAATTCGGAANGCTTATCANGAGAAGCTGAAGGAATACCATCCAGACCGACATCAAAATNCTGANTTNGANTGGATNCGNCAGCAAGCCGAGTCCATGACNCGACTGCTTGGTGAAGCNTATGANGTNCTNGTTCACNAAGAACAACGCAAGCNNTACGATCAGCAACANCAGNCACGCTCATGATTGAACAATTNTTCGATTGCCCCTATTGTTGGCAACGTATCTCCATCNTGCTGGATCCTTCGGAANTNGAGTTGGACACNATCGAAGACTGTGAGGTCTGCTGTCGACCGATCCNCTTCAAAGTTCATCTCAATCTNGAGGGCCAGGTCCTCGATTTCTCTGTTNTNCCTCCNCACTGAGACAACAATGCAACGAATTTGGGCCATCGTTTACCTGCTCTTTCAGAATAACTATGTNCGCATTGGTNCCGTCCTTGGNNCAGCNGCNGGCTATTGGGGATATTCATGGATNCCAGGAGGAGANCCANTNCTGACTCCTNTNGTTGGNGCCTTTCTTGGNTGGGGAATTGGAGTCTACTGGAGTGAAATCTTTCCNGCACTGCAAGCCCCNCGCTCNCGNTCTNNGCCAAGGTTTCAGNTTCATCAGGGNGGNANGCGACGCTGAGGGNNTGTGAANGAATCNGGTCTNGGNAANTACGTTGCTCCCACNGCNCTAGGAGCTGCCTANGCCCTNGCNCGGATGGGGCTNCTGCTNTTATTTTTGCCNGAACAAGCTGCTCTCTTCGATTTCAANCTGCTNTTTCTCGCAGGGGTGCTGCTNGGNTTCACNCTGCGTCCTGTTGTCAANCCAATNTTCTGGACCCNTAGCGTTGGTACCGTAGTCATCCTGCTACTNCTGNTNGGCATTGGACCAACTGGNAAGNTGCTNGAGGGAATGGTCCTGGGCACCCCAATGGATGAGGTGGCGCAAGGGCTCTTGTTNGGAGAATTTGGTGCTGCCCTGTTGGTAGCACTGGTCGCTCCCTGGCTGCTACCTCCCGCACAACGCTTGCTCGACTGGAATCGGCTAGGTCGCAGACTGCGTCAAGGACTCCTTGATCGGCAACGTTTGCTCGAAATGCTATGGCTGGGAGTTGTCTACGTTCTGCTCTTCCTGGGTACACAAGCACTGATTCAGGCCAACTGGGAGTTGTCTTCCTGGTGGACCCAACTGCAGAACTTCCTGCAACTTCCTCCGACCTCCATCGAAGCCAAGCTGGTCTTCCTGCTGCTGAGAGGCTGGTTGTTGCTGCTGGTGCTGCTGCCTGTCTGCCTGACCCTGACCCGTCAACCGCTGGAACTCTGGATTGTGCTCACCTCACTCCTCTTTGTTGTGGCTGANTTCACNCCCGCCTTTGTCTACTTCCAACAAGTTCCACCAACCCTTCTGTTTGACCAGGTCAGTGGCGGTTTGATTCGTCAGGCGATTTTCGCTGCACTGATTGCCTGGCGCTGGCACTTGGAACCTCTATCTGAAGAAATCCCAAAGTAAGACCTTGCAACCCAGCAACAGATCGTTATAATANTGTTCTTTTTTTACAATTTTGCANTGAAACAATTTTCGTTTCCTGCGCATGATCACCTTTGCTCCTCCTGCAGCCCCTTCGGCTGATGGTCAGGACNCCCTGACCCGTGCTGGCTTCATTGGCCTGATTGGTCGTCCGAACGTAGGCAAGTCAACCCTGCTCAATCGNCTAATCGGACAGAAACTGGCGATCACAGCAAACAAGCCACAGACTACACGCAATAGACTACTGGGCATCCGCACCATCGGTTCCTCACAGTTGATCTTCATAGACACTCCCGGCATCCACGCCTCCAGTCGCATCATGAATCAAAANATGGTGAGTTATGCTGTTGAGACTCTGCAGGAGACCGACTTCAACCTGATGCTTGTTGAACCTCTGCGTCCTGGACAAGATGTCCCTGCGGAAGACCAACTGGTCCTACAGCACCTGCAAGGTCGAGCTAGCAACACGATCCTGGCGATCAACAAGGTTGATGGCCTTCCCTATGAGGCGATTCTGCAAAGCTTGGAACGCTATCGTCAACTCGCAGAATTCGCAGAATTGATTCCGATCTCTGCGCTCAAGTCGCACAACTTGGAACGTCTCTGGNAATTGCTGCTGAAGCGCCTGCCAGAAAATCCATTTTTCTTTGCGGAAGACCAACTGACGGACGCCTCGGAGCGATTCCTCTGCGGAGAATTGGTACGCGAACAGCTCTTCCGCCACCTGCAACAGGAACTTCCCTACTCTGTGGCCGTTCAGGTGGAATCTTTCGAAGAGACTCCCAAGCGACTGCACATTGTCGCCAACATCATCGTTGAGCGTGAATCACAAAAAGGGATCATCATCGGTCACAAGGGCCAACAACTGAAAAAAATTGGGACTGCTGCCCGACAACGTATTGAGACTCTACTGGGACAGTCAGTTTATTTGTCGCTACAAGTCCGAGTACTCAAGCAGTGGAGTCGCCATGAACACTATCTGCAGGCTTTCGGGATGGAATAAGCCCGAAACTGCCTTGAAATCCGCCGTTCCTTTCAACTGAGCAACGATGAAGGCTTACCTAATCATCACTACCCTTGCCGCCGTTGCAATCGTGGTTGCCACCCAACATTCCATGGAATTGACTCTCGCAGCCGCTGCTCTCTGGATCCTGCTCATGCTGCTGCTCTGGATCCTGCGACGAAACATGGAAGTTGTCTTCACTAATTTTTCACAAACGGTCTCCTTTGCGAATAAATCACCCAGAGTGACCCCGAAATCAGCATCTTCTGGAAGTGCCGAAACCTTTACAAGCTTGGACAGCTCTGTCTTTGCACGCTTTCGCGAGAATCTGGAACAAAACGAACGCAAACAAGGAAACTTTGTTCCTGTACCAGAAGACGAACCCACAAAAGTCGTTAATCTGAAGCGCCAACCTGTGCAAACTGAGCCGGAGCCTGTGGACGCAGATGGCTTTG
Organism: Deltaproteobacteria bacterium; assembly: GCA_002683655.1. Lineage (GTDB taxonomy): Bacteria > SAR324 > SAR324 > SAR324 > NAC60-12 > JCVI-SCAAA005. The sequence goes on along the minus strand of NYTS01000001.1, from coordinate 13,366 downwards.
AACAGGCACTGGCAACAGCAGAGCAACAGCCTCCGCCTCCCAAGGATCGAGTCACTATCCGAGGTCGCAACAACACTGCGATAGAACGACCACGAGCCCAAACCCTACGACGTCACTCAGATATTGGTTCGCTTTACAGCCTCTCTAAACAACGTCTCTCCCGACAGCCAGAGATTCCCGACAGCACCGAAGATCTTTTTTCAGATGCCTACATTCCTTTGCCACATCAGCTACAAGCGCCAACTCCTGCCAAGGAAGATCTCTATGATGAAGGCCTTGGGAAGACTCTAGGGCACTCGGCTTCACCAGATGAAACTCGTGACGAGGCCGAAGCTCTGCTGCAGATGGCTCGCTCTTTCGCTCGTGCCCGTAACTGGCAGGAAGCCAAGGTTAGCCTGGATAATCATCTTCAGCTGCTTCAGGAGTTGAAAAGAACGCCACAGGCCGAGGATCTACAGCTATACGTGAAGGCCTTGATTGAACTTGGAGAGATTCAGCAGGCTGCCCACCATCTCGATGGGGTACGTCGGCAAAAGGATGGCTTGGAGGGAGAAGATCTCGCCCGCATGGTTCGTGATGTTGTTGAAGGACTAGAGAAAGAACAGGCTTGGGAAACTATGATCCCCCTGCTGCAGGATCTGCTGAACTACGCTCGACAGCAACTGGATCGCAATGAGATGGATCGGCTCTATGACAAGTTGGAACAGGCACTGGAAACAACCAAGGAAGAAGATCGGCTGGTGCGAACATGCCATAGCCATCTTGAAATCAAGCGAGCAATTGGAGATGTAGAAGGAGAGGAGCGATTACTGAGCAAGTTGGGTCGCCTCCATCATCGACGAGGCGATAAGGAGATGGCGAACCAACTTTACCAGGACACTCTGCGGCTGCGGAACAGCATGGAACGCGCCGATTACTGAGCAAGTTGGGTCAGTAGGTACAACCAGATGGGGTCATGCCACGGAGGGCCTGACCGTGATTGATGGCTTCAAATTGCAATTCTGCCAACAGTCGACATCCCCGAGTTCGACGCTCCCGAGCTACATAATATTCGTTGATGCGTGGCGACGTATCTGACTCCAACTGGGAAAAAGCATCAATCGCATTAACAGTGTGATCTTCTGCCAGCAGCAGGTATTGGGGTTGACGCTCCCGGCGCCAACTGTTGAAATAGTTCAGGCTCCAACCCAAATGACGATCTCCATCCTGGAGACGGGTGCTGAAAGAAGCGATGGGGAAGCGATCATAGCTGCTGCAGCTGACAGCAAATCCGAGCAACAATAGTCCGGCAGCGATCTTTCGACAAAGGCGGTACATAAATTTCTCTTCCTTGTAGGGATGATCAGTTTTTTCTGCTATCGGCAGTTGCCCCAAAAACTTTAGCTGGAATTGATGTGGAATTGCCGCTGGTTGTTGAAAATCGCCTACACGATCTCGCCGAATGGCTCATCGCTTGGACAACCCCATCCGAGCCGACTCCAGAGCAGTGGAACGACTGCCGCGTCTTCGCCCACCGAGGTCTGCACGATGATCCCCGTATCCCTGAAAACACAATGGCCTCGCTGGCAGCAGTCTTGCGCTTCGAGGACATTCACGGGGTAGAATTCGATATTCGCTGGACCAAAGACCTGGTACCGATGGTCTTTCACGACCCAGATCTTCAGCGGGTTTTTGGTAATTCTGAGCGACTGGCAGACCTGACTTCAACAGAACTGCGCCAGCGCTTTCCGTTGATCCCAACCCTCTCCGAAGTTGTGCAGCGCTTGGGAGAGCGTAAGCACCTGATGATTGAAATCAAGGAAGAACACTATCCGGAACCGGAGCATCAACTTGAGATCTTACAAGAGACTCTGGCAGGCCTCGTGCCAGGAGAACACTTCCATTTCCTGCTACTGGATCCAGCAACCTATGAAAAATTGTCTGCGTTCCCTAAAGCCTCAGTACTACTGGTTGGTGGCTTCAATGTGGCAGAAATCAGTGAGGCGGTGAGCAGTCAGGATTTTGGTGGAATTGGTGGACAGTATCTGTTGATGCCCGACACCGAAGTGCAGCGTCACCTGGAGCAGGGAAAGATCGTTGGCACTGGCTATCCTCGAAGCTGGCCAGCTTTCTGTCGTGAACTCTCTCGAGGCGTGAACTATCTATTTTCCAATCAGGCCCAAGCCCTGGCCAAGATCCTGGCCCAGGAACGCCTGCGTCTTTCCCTTGATCCCCATTGAGTAAGAGACCATGGCCCGACAGGATGACGAACTGGATTTGGAAAAACTTCGCCGTGAAGTCGATACCCTGACCCAGCAGGTTGGTGGCAAGCCTGCGCCTGGAACGACCACCCGACTTCCCGCTCAGGAGAAGCCTAAGAAAAAGAAGAAGGGCAACCCCATCATGTACGGTCTGATCGGAGTTGCCGCTATTCTCGTTGGTGGCAAACTGATCTTCTCGTTAATGAACTTCCTGGTGCTCGCTGTGATCGCAGGCATTGGCGCCTGGTGGTATTTTTTCAAATTCCGCAAGGATGAGGACTGACAAACATGCCGCGCTTCAATCCCCGCTTGGTGATGTTCAGTTCGATGGGCCTGGAGTTGGGTCTCTCTGTGATTGTTGGACTCCTGCTTGGCAGCTCTCTGGATCGTTTCTTCGGCACTGGACCCTGGATGCTGATTATTTTCACGGCCAGTGGCATCGCTGCTGGTTACCGCAGTGTCTATCGCCTGCTCAAGCGCTTGCAGCAGGAAGACGCCGCGACTCCCTTGACTCATGACTTTGACTCCAAGACCTGAATGTCCAATTCACCTTTCCCCGAAATCTCTGACGAGGCCCTACAGGTTGGCTTCCGCAAAGCTACAGAATTCCGAAATTTGCTGATCCTGGCATCCGTCATCCTGGCAATTGTCTCGCTCTTGTTCGGCCTTGACTTTCTCTTAGGATCCTTGCTAGGTTCAGCAATTGTTGGTTTGAACTTCCANTGGACCGTGCGCTTCGTTCTNAACATGTTGGAGGAGCAAAAACTACGGCCACTATATTTGTTGATCTATGGTNCGAAGTTCATTGTCTCGATGATGGTTCTCTACGTGGCGATCGTCCAATTGGACATCAATGCAGTTGGGATAATGCTAGGCCTCTCCAACATTCTGTTGGCTGCCACCGCTTACGCACTCATCCAGCGACCAAGATCCTCTGATTCTTCCGACGTCCTTTCCTAGGGATACTGATGTTTCGACGACTGAACCTGGCAGGATTGTTCCTGCTGACCTTGACATCCCCAGCTTTTGCCGCAGAGGGTGGTTTCACTTGGGCCAATTTCCTATTCGGAGGATTGGCAGAACCATTGGCCTCAATCGGGATTGACCCACGCCCGATCCTCGACATGATTATCGTTGCCGCGGCACTGATCGGTCTGGCTTGGTGGCTTGGCAAACCCTTCCGCGAAACCCAGATGCTGGAACCCTCCGGGAGACTAGACAAAGATCATTTTGCTGTCACCGTTGTCGAGGGTATCCTCAATTTTCTCTCGGGCATTATTCAGCACGGTATCGGACCACGACCCCTGCTTCCCTTGCTCGGAACCTACGGGCTCTTCATCCTGTTCCTGAACCTCGCCGGACTGGTCCCTGGATTCAATCCACCAACCGACCAGTTCAACATCACCTTTNCCTTTGCGATCGTCGTCTTCCTGCTGACTCACACTCTTGGAATCCGTCAGCACGGCACCAGCTACATTAAGCAGTTCATTGGTCCTATGCCCTTGATGGCTCCCTTGATGTTCCCAGTTGAATTNATCAGCCACCTCGTGCGGCCGATGTCCCTCTCCATCCGCCTCTTGGGGAATATGACCGGTGACCACAAAGTGGTCTTGATCTTCTCCTCAATTCTGGCGTTTGGGTTGCCCGTTCCCTTCATGGGATTGGGTATTCTCATTAGTGTTTTGCAGGCCTTTGTCTTCGTACTGCTGTCTGCAATTTATTTTGAAGTTGCCATGAGTGAAGCTCACTAATCGGCCCTTCGTTCTGTTCCGTACACGTTCTTACTGCTCTAAACCAAAAGGAAGTTCCATGAACAAAAGACTCATGCTGATCCTGTTTCTGATGCTGCTGGCAGCTCCACTGTACGCCCAAGAATACGGTGAACTGGCCACCTTCGGCTTTGCCATGGGTGCCGGTGTGGCGATCTCCTTTGCCGCTCTCGGTGGTGGAATCGGTCAAGGCATCTGTATGCGCGGCGCCCTCGAAGGGATCGCCCGCAANCCGAATGCCTCCGGCAAGATCTTCACTCCGATGATTATTGGCTTGGCGTTGATCGAATCCCTCGTGATTTACGCACTTGTGATCGCCTTCATTCTGCAAGGCAAGGTCTAAATTGTCACTGAGCAGGTTTCGCAGGAAGCCTGCTCAGTTTCTGCTCCCCGTATTCCGCCCTCGCTGACACAACCTCCTCACAAACANTGACCCATGCCTGATATTGCCTGGGGTTCCTACACGATGCTGGTGACTGGTTCCCTGATTGGACTCTTTGCGGCCTATCGAATTTTGTTGCAAGGCTTCAGCCTGCTCTTCTGGGTACTGCTGCTGACCGGTGGCGCAATCACCTTCGGACTCGGCGCCCAGTCACTGGGCGAGGACAACTTCCTGAGCGAGTACTTACCGCTTGAAGCTCTCGAGAACCTGGAGGGCCAAGACTTCACNGAGCAGCTCCAACGGCTGCCTCAAGAAGCCCGCGGCCAGATCCGTGCTCTCTGCGAACAGCTCTGAGCCCATCCACTGGCGTAGCCGGTTGGCTCCGACCCCTAGTGGCTATTTGCATCTCGGCAACGCCTGCAACTTCCTGCTGGCCTGGCTCTGGATCCGTTATCTGGGTGGGGAACTGTGGCTGCGAATCGACGACCTGGATCAAGCTCGGGTACGTCCTGAATACATCGAAGACATCTTCCACCAACTGGACTGGCTCAGACTGGATACCGACCAGGGTCCTCGCAGTGTCGCTGCACTCCAACAAAGCTGGTCCCAGCAGCTGCGTACAGAGCGCTACCTATCAGGTTTAACACAACTTAACGATGCTGGAGCACTCTATCGCTGCACCTGTAGTCGTCGCCAGTGGAAGGTCCTTGTTGGCGAGGAAGGTTGCTATCCAGGAACCTGCCGCCAGCAGCAACACTCTGCCGAACAACCCGGCAGTTGGAGGATTCGGCTACCAGCAGCAGCCATGGTACGTTGGCAGAATTGGCCGAGCGGCCAGGAAGAACTGGATCTCGCTGACGAGATGGGCGATTTTGTGATCCAACGTCGTGACGGACAAGTCGCCTACCAGCTGGTGTCATGCTTGGATGACCTCGACTGGCAGATGAACCTGCTGATTCGAGGTGTAGACCTGCGGCCCTCCACCGCTGCCCAGTCTCATCTGCTTCGGCTGCTGGAACCCGAACGAACTCCTCCGGTCGTGCTGCACCACTCACTGCTGACCGATGAGGGCAATCGTAAATTTTCCAAGTCGGATGGTGCCCTGTCTTTACATGTCTTGAAAAAACAGGGATACACACCGTCAGCGGTCTATCGCAGCTGCGCTCACTGGCAGCGCTGGCCCGAGGCCTCCAACGTGCAGTCCCTGAACGACCTTCAACAATCCTTTGCCCTTGCCCTCAAACAGGAACCATGACCATTGCCGCTCCGATTGCCAAATCTCTCCAACGTGCCTCCTGGATCCGCCAGATGTTCGAAGCCGGCGCCCGACTCAAGCAGCAGTATGGTGCCGACCAGGTCTTTGACTTCTCGCTGGGCAACCCAATTCTCGAACCACCTCCCAAAGTTCATGAGACCCTGCACGCCCTGCTTGATGACCCAGCGCCCGGAAACCATCGCTACATGCCAAACGGAGGCTTTACTGCTGTTCGGGAGTACTTGGCTAGTGAGCTGAAGGAAGAGCAGGATCTGCCTTTTGTGACTGCAGACGTGGTGCTCTGCGTTGGCGCGGGAGGAGGACTGAACGTAGTTGCTAAGGCCTTGCTCGAACCCGGTGATGAGGTCGTTGCACTGGCGCCCTACTTTGTCGAGTATGGCTTCTACGTACAAAATCATGGAGGAGTGTTGACCGTCGCCCGCACCCAACAGGAGGATTTTTTGCCCGACCTGGAAGCACTGGAAGCAGTGATGACTCCAAAGACCCGAGCGATCATAGTCAACTCACCGAACAACCCAACCGGAGTGGTCTATTCCCAGGAGGTGCTCGATGATCTCGGCAGTTGGCTGCGTACCCAAGAGCAGCGTTTTGGTCATCCAATTTACCTGATTGCTGATGAACCCTATCGCAAACTGCTCTTCGATGAGGTGACCAATGGCTCCGTGCTCAAGGCCCATCCACACTCGATCCTGATCACCTCACACTCCAAGGATCTTGGCCTAGCCGGGGAGCGGATTGGCTACATCGCCCTGCATCCTGAAGTTCCAGATCGTGCTCTCTGGCAGGAGGCGCTGGTCTTCACCAATCGAATCCTCGGTTTTGTCAATGCTCCAGCACTGATGCAACGAGCGCTGCCTCATCTACGTGGAGTGCAGGTCGACATTGGCTTCTATCAGCAGCTACGCGATCAGATCTGTGGCTTGATGGAAGATGTTGGGATTTCTTGTGTACGGCCCCAAGGAGCTTTTTACCTCTTTCCTCAGGCCTTGGAGGAAGATGACGTGGCCTTCGTGCGCCGAGCCCAAGAAGAAAAGATCCTGCTGGTGCCCGGTTCAGGCTTTGGTTGGCCTGGTTGCTTCCGGCTCTCCTACTGCTGTCCAAGTTCGGTCATTGAGAATTCACGGGAGGCCTGGTTGCGATTGGTTGAGAGCTACTGCTAAGTGGGAAAGCAGTTGGATTACCCTTCTCATCTGGCTTGATGGCTATCTTCTCCTTCATTGAGAAGGAAAGGTTTCACAGCCTTTTCAACTAACTGCCAGCAACAAAGTAAACAGATGCGCTTCAAAATCAGAACCAGCCAAAACCCTCACGCTTTTGGGAAGGGAAAACACTGAATTGGCGGGTGAGAGGCATCAATCAATTCATAATTAACGTGAGTTTTGGATAAGAGGGAGCCACCTGCTAGTCTGAGGGATTGATATTTCTGGGCATCATCCCCGACCAAGGAGACTCCCATGGATTTGACGACCCTCTATTNCAATCTTGACGATTTCTACTGCAATTTCAGTTTTGAGCCGCCACAGGATCTGTTACTTGGGCCTCGTCGTGTTCGCCAACGTTGCACAAGCCTGAGTCCGAGTGAGCTCATGACCATTCTCATCATGTTCCATCAATCTCGAGGCTACCGCAACTTCAAGGGCTACTACACCGAACAGGTCCTTGGGTGCTGGCATCGTGAGTTTCCCGATGCCCCCAGCTACACTCCTGTGGTCCGGCTTCTTCCTCAGCTTCTTTGGCCCTTGGTGCACTACCTGGGAAGTCGCCGTGGTGAAGGGACGGGGATCAGCTTTGTCGACTCAACTCCACTGAAGGTCTGCCACAATGCCCACATTCACTCCCACAAGGTCTTCGGAGGCTTGGCTCAGAGAAGAAAAACCTCAACGGGCTGGTTCTTTGGCTTGAAACTGCACCTGATCATCAATGATCACAGCGACCTGCTTGGGGTTCGCCTCACACCAGGAAATGTGGATGATCGTTTGACCGTCCCTGAGATGGCCAATGGGCTCTTTGGCAAGCTCTTTAGGGATCGAGGCTACCTCGCCCAAGCGCTCCGCGAGACCCTCCAGCAGCAAGGCGTAGAACTCATCACCAAGCTACGCAAGAAGATGAAACCCAAGCTGTTGAGCCTGATGGACAAAATCCTCCTCAGGAAGAGAGCCTTGATTGAAACCGTCAATGACCAGCTCAAAAACGTCTGCCAGATTGAACACTCCAGACATCGAACTCCCATCAACGCATTCGTCCACCTGATCGCTGGGTTGGTCGCCTACACTTGGCAGGAAAAACGTCCNGCACTCTCCTGGACTCGAGAGGAGCAGGAGATCCTCAACGCCCACAAGCAACTCGTGTGCGCCTAGGACTTATCCAAAACTCACGTTAAATAGTACTTAGAGCATCATCCTTTCGGGAATTGCTGGGTTTGGAATTAACCACTGCCGACCACAACCCGCGATGAGATCCAGCACCTCTAGCACGATCTGACCCAACAGCAGTGGAGCACCTTCTGACTCCGCGACGTAATTAGACACATAATCCCAATCATTCATCTAGGTACACAATTTTCAACACAGTTGCTCAACTGTCGGCTGCCATCGGAAAGTGCCACAGTTATTTTGTTGTTGCCAGCAATCCAACATCTCGATGAGTAATAGCATCAATTACCATCAAATAGGCTTCGTGCTTGAAAATCAGTCCTCCCTCCGAGTGACATATTGATTCCCAGTTAACTGACTATTCTTGACCCCTACTCGGTCTTCATCGGTACTCAGTAATATTCTTCATCAACTCATTCCTTGTTTTCCTATTGGTTGCCGTAGTTTCTGGAAAACGTACTAAATGCATTGGACTTGTGAGCCTGCCATAGAAGTTGATCCTGTTGTTCAAGAGGTTGACCCCTCACTGTTTTGGTAATGACCGAACACTCAAAATGCATAAAATTGTTTCATAAGCTAACACCCCACACCATAAGGTCTATTTTCTGCATGTTGCTAGCTTGTCTGGTGCATTGAGAAGGGAGTCTCTGGTATTGCCCGGCAATCTTCAAAAGGCCTCCGGAATTTTTTTTTCACTTCCGCACTTTCCATCTTGATTTTGTTCTCTTTCTCAAGGAATGTTCCTCCCTAAACATAAATTTGGGCCGACAGTCCTGAGCAAACTTTTTTGGAAAAAGTAAGATTTCTGTCCAGTTACTTGTAGACCCCAACTNCATTTTATGAGCGTAATGTCCAATTAAAATAAATTGGATCTTTCCATTCGGCAAAGATTTTGATAAAAATCTTTTGGTAAATCATTTGTGAATTTTTTTCGGAACAGGCTAGACAGCTTTCGGTTGCGCCAGCCAACACGTCATTTACTTCGTNAAAGATAGGTCTCCCATGAGCAAGAAGAATCGTAAATCCCTGTTCACTTGGTGCATCCGGACACTTGCTGTGAGTCTAGTTCCCACTTTGCTACTGGTTTCTTGTGCAGCGGATAACGACAGTGACTCAGCGGCAGACACGACCGCACCTTCTGTTGTAAGTACGGTCCCATTGCTCAATGCAAGTGGGGTCAATAAGGCCACGACAATTACTGTGACNTTCAGTGAGTCGATCAACACAACAACTGTTACAACCACTGACAATAATGCCTGCGCTGGATCCGTTCAGCTTTCGAGTGATGCCTTCTCAAGCTGTGTTAGCTTCAATAATCCTTATTTGGTGATGGACGGCAACACCAAATTTATTTTCGATCCAGCAAATGACCTCGCCTACAGTGGCACTTATCAGTTGAAACTTACTGGTGATATTGCTGATGCAGCCGGAAATAAGCTATCCCCACTGACTATCGATTTTACAGTAATTGATGCGACCATGAGCGAGACCGCAGCTTTGAATCTGTCAGCCAATCTGACAGCAGCCGGCATGTCTTCGAGCGACGCTCAGGCAGTTGTATCAGCCATGAATACACAAATCTCAACAGATAATTTGAGTCAGTCCACTGATATTGGATTGATATCAACGAGCGTGATTGCAGGAGCGTTTACAGGCATTGGTTCGATTACAGAGGCTGACCGACTCACAGCAGTCGGTGCAACGATCAAAACTGTGATGGAGCTTCTTGGCACATTTGACAGCGCTTTTACAACACCAAACAGCCGCTCGACGAAAAAGACTCGTGAAGAAGCTATCAGTCAAGTGACAAAGGACAGTGCTGAAAATGCTCAATCAGTGGGGCTGTCANATCCAACTCAGGTCACACTCCAAACAGTCGAATCTACAGCAGAGAATCTTGCTGCGGCAAACGTACCAGTAGAAGAACAAGCAGCCATGGCAGGCAAAGTGGCAACAGTAGGCCTGCAAGCCGTTGCAACTCAGCCAGGCGCCAGTGATGANCAGAAAGCTACTGCTTCAGAAGGGGTAGTCGCGAAAGCTGTAGATGGTGTAGAAAAAGCCGGCACTGCAGATCTCAAGAAGGCTTACGCTGCATTAGCAAAATCTCCAGCAGATGCTATGAAAGACGATGCCACTAGAGCAGCTTACGCGAGTGCGGGAGTCACTCCTGCAACCTTAGTAGAAAAAAATAGTACAAAATTGAAGGAAAAAGCTGCTGCTTCAGCGAAATTTACGGCAGCAGAAAAGTCCACCCTGATTTCTGATGTAGATACAACGACCGACAGTGCCGTCGATGAACTGGTGGCAGCCGGTGCTATGACTTCTGAAGAAGGTGANGCAACGAAAGTAGCAGTNGCCGCGGCAACTNCAAATGTGGTGATTCCAGCAGATCCAGTCGATGGAGGTGGAACTACCGATGGNGGAACTACAACTGGTGGAACTACNNNTGGTGGAACTACAACTGGTGGAACTACAACTGGTGGAACTACAACTGGTGGAACTACAACTGGTGGAACTACAACTGGTGGAACTACAACACCAACCGNAGACACGACCGCACCTACAGTAACTCTTAGCCTTAGCCCGGCAGCAGCCGTTATCAGCACGAGGACACTTCTTACAGATGGTTCTGAAACCGCAACTAACAGCTATTCCGTCGTCAACAGCGCGACTCCAACACTAAGTATTACCAGTAACGAAGCAGGCACCTACTCCATTAGCACCTGTGGTGCGAGTGTCACTGACGCCAGCATAGCCGCCAACACCGCCGTTGCCGTAGCGCTCTCATTGAGCGATACGGTCGCTACTGTAAACACCTGTGTTGTCACTGTTAAGGATGCTAGCGGTAACGTAAGAACTACCACTGTGACAGATCTGGGTGCATTCCAAGTAGACGCCACAGGTCCTAAAGCTAACTTCTATCTAAAGTCCTATTTTGCAGATGATGTTGGCGTTGTTACCAACGCAGCGGGCTCAGGAACAAACGATAATACCAGTACAGGTAGTTTGAANGCTCAAATTAGCAACATGTATGACAACAATTCGACTGGAATCGGCTATGGCGTAGGAGTAAAAGGCTATTTTCTCTCAGAGAATCCTACCGCTCCAGCTACTACAGCTTCTGATTGGGTGCTTGCCACAGAACTGACTAATGGTGCAATCACCGGTGCAGACGGTGCAACTAAGTTACGCAGCAATAGTGACGACAACGTAACTTTCGCTTTGAGTTCAACCGGTTCACTTGGCGCCTCCAGAACTGTTTACCTCCACCTTTTAGACTTTGCTGGAAACATTGCCACTGTCAGCGACAGCATATTCCTGATGGCAGACAATGAGGCACCCTCCAATTTTGATAATTTCACAATCCGAGACGTTGGCACTACTGTCGATAATGCCTCAATCACTAATAGTCAGACTGCTACGTTGGTACTGGACGCTTATGACAACAAGTCTGGAATTGCCTACGTGTACGCTTCAGAGGACAACACTAACGCTTCTGCAATCGTCCAATCTCTGGTTGATAATAAAACCCTGAGAGACAACACAACTGTAGTATCAGGAACATGTTGCGACAATTTCAGCAACTATTTCAAAGCTGTCACTGTCGGAAGCATCAGCGACAATCTTTCTACGTATTCCTACACCTTCGACAACAACACTTCTGGTGTCAAAACTGTTTACACATGGGTAGCTGACGGCGGAAGAAACATTTATGTTGCGGACAACAAGAGTGACAGCATTTACCTGGATTCCGTGGCCCCAACGATCGACAACGCTACTGTTGATGGCAACGCTACCGGCGATAATCAAACCAATATCTATGGTGACAACTCGACCAATACAGCAGGGTGGTTATTTGTCACGACTTCTGGAGATACTGCCTACACGGACAATCGCACGGTAACCATCACTCTGGGCTACACGGACAATCAAAGCGCAGTCTTCCAGTACTACATCAGTGAGAACGGTACCACAGGAAGCGCAAGCCAGTATGTTGATAATGTGAGTGGTGCAATAGTTNGNGCNTTAACTGGCACTGACAACGCAACAGACTTNACGGGCAAGAATGCCCCGTTCGTCAACACGGATAATTTAACACTGACCCACACTATCTGGTCTGAGTTAGACAACGATACTACCGACAGCGCCAACAACAGTGTCTTCTCCGTGAACGACAACTACACGGACAATGAGACAAGCACTCCGATCAACTACACCTTCTCCAGCGATGGGAACAAAACACTGGCCATCTCCATCAAAGATGCAGCGAACAATATTACAACAACAACCCGATCTATTACGGTAGACCGTACGCCACCAACCCAGAGAAGTGGAGCGACCCTAAGCTTCGTAGACAACGCTTCAGAATCAAGTCCAACGACGATCACGGTCACCAACAGCTTGACGCTACAAGTCGATCACTTACTTGTACAATCCCTGTTCGAAGATGCTGGCGTTGGATTGAACGCTCTCTACCTGACTGATGACAATACTACTCCGACCAACAGTGCCAGTTTCACGTCTAATCCACTTTTAGATCTTAGCTTTACAGTTGATGAAGATTCAACCGGCAGTGCGACTATCACCTCTGGAGACAACCTGAGTCTCTACATCTATGCACTCGACAACCTCGGTAACGGGGACAACGCAACTGGAGAAGGCTATTCCTCAATCATTACCGCTAACATACTCTTTGATAACGACACCGCTGTTGCCAATGACAATGTCAGTATATCATCGACAAACACGCAGACCAGCTCTGACAATCAGACATTCTACACCCGCGATACAACAGTAAGCTTTGACAATGCGTCCGTGCTGAACACTAAGATGACTGATACCGATACAGCGCTGTCTTTCTTAGCAACAACTGACACAAGCTATACCGCGGACAACATAAGTTCTCTGGGGAGTTTCGCTGCTTCCTTACCAAATATTTCCCTGACGGCGAATGACAANAATACAATCAANGTNTTCGCAAAAGATGATGCTGGCAANATTGNCTTGGTCGACAACATCACNGTNNTCAGCGANANNACNNNTCCNATCATGGACAACATCACNCTNACTGGAAATNTNCAGNGTGGNGCNGACAANACNACNCANACTGANAACGCTACGCTNAAAATNACTATCAACGGTGCCGCNGANAANCANACCACNACNAACTCAGGNCTTGCNTACTACTACGCAACNGANAACGCTTCAAAAACAGACTCAGAGATTCGTGCTGGTAAGGTTGCCTATCCTGCCAACAACTCTGGTACGGTTACTCTGACTTCTACAACACCGGGAACGAAGACGGTCTATGTCTACGTGATGGATAA